>JAEUOX010000310.1 GCA_016790475.1 Rhodoferax sp.
CAGCTGGCGCAGGCCGACCAGGCCCGGCTGGACGGCGACGGCGACACCGCGCTGCGGCTGTTCGACGCCGCACGCACCGCCCACCCGACCAGCCATGAAGCCTGGTTCGGCCTGGGCCGGGTCCACGCGGAGAAGGACAACCTGGCCGAGGCGCGCCGCGCGCTCGACGAGGCCATCCGGCTGGCGCCGGACGCGCCTGGCTACCTGGGCGAGCGCGCCACGCTCGAGGCCCTGTCTGGCGACCCGAAGGCCGCCCGCACCGGCTTCGAGCAGGCACTGGCCCGCCAGCCGGACGACTACCTGGCCCTCACCGGCCTGGGCATCCTGCAGCTCAAGACCGGCGAGCCCGAGGCGGCGCTGAGCTCCTTTCTGAAAGCCGGCACGATCGAGCCGCGTTATGCACGCGCCCAGCTGTATGTCGGTGTGACCTACTACCAGCTCGGCAACCGGCTGCGCGCGCTCGAATCCGTGCGCAAGGCCGCCGAGCTCGACCCGAAGGACCCCCTGCCCCATGTCGTGCTCGGCATGATGCAGGGCGATGCACAGGCGCTGCGGGCCGCCATCGATGCAGCGCGCGAGGCGCAGGTGCGCATGCCCTACCTGAAGTCGCTGAACCAGCTGCTCAGCAACCAGAAGGGCAGCGCCAACGTTGGCGCGGCGCTGGCTGCGCAGGGCATGGAGGAATGGGCCCATGCCTATGCCACCGATGCCTACAACCCGCACTGGGCTGGCAGCGCGCTGTTCCTGGCCGACCGTTACCCGGACGGGCACAACAAGAACGCCGAGCTGTACCGCGGCTTCCTGCTCGACCCGACCGTGTTTGGCGCGTCCAACCGCTTCAGCGCACTGGTGGCCAGCCCGGGCCATTACGGCAGCGTCGGCCTACGCGCTGCCACCGGCGACTTCGAACAGAACACGCTGCAGCTCGCGGCCAACGGCCTGTCCACCAGCGTGGTGCCCTTCGCGTACTCGTTGGTGGCCGACGGCGGCGCCGGCCAGCGCAACCCGAACACGCTGGAGTCCCACGGCGGCAACGTGACCCTGGGCCTGGGGCTCAAGCCGCTGCCGGGCCTGGGCGTGTTCTATTTCGGCACCAGCACCGCGGTCGACGGGCGTTTCAGCGGCGCTGCCAACCCGGCCGCACCGACACTGACCAATGACCGGCTGGAGCAGCGCACCGGGCGCCAGGACCTCGGCGCCAGCTACCGTATCGCGCCGGACAACACACTGATGGTCAAGATCGGCGACGGGCGCCAGTCCTCCCGATTGACCGGCGAGCTCTTCAGCGCTCAGCAGGCCGCGGCGCTGAATACCACCTTTGGCGGGGTGCCGGCCCTGCTGCCGTTCAACCCGGCCGGACGGCTCGACGGCTACACCACCGACATCGACCAGGCCGACCTGCAGCTGCGCCAGACGATCGACATCCGCCGCGACCTGCGGGTGAGCTGGGGCCTGGAAAAGGCCCGGGAAGACCGCGACCTGGTGTTCCAGCGGACGTTCAACAGCGTGCTGGCGCCGCTGTTTCCGGCCGTGCTGACGACCACGATCGCGCGCCAGCTCGAATCGGCCGATGCCTATGTGTCGGCCCAGGGTCGCGGACCGTTCGGCCTGGACTACCAGGCGGACCTGGTGCACCAGCACTTCACGGCCAGCACGGTCATGAGCGACCGGCTCGACCTCACCGGCGTCGGCAACCTGCTGAATACGCCGACGCTGGAGCGCGACAGCTTCTCCGAGTTCAACCCGCGCTTCGGGCTGGCCTTCGCGCCGGCACCGGGGCAGAAGATGCGGGTGGTTTACCAGCGCTGGCGCCATGGCGCCGGCAACGCCTCGCTGGGCCCGGTGGACACGCTGGGCATTCCGCTGGAGGACCGCCTGACCGAAGCCGGAGGCCTGGTGCGCCGGGCCCGCGTGCAATACGACTGGCAGTTCGGCAACGACAGCTTCCTGCAGGCCTTCGCGGACCAGCGGCAGGTGCGCAACCTGGCCAGCGCCACCACGGCGCAGTTCCGGGTGTTCGGCGTGGCGGAGCTCGATGCCCTGCGGGCGCGCAAGCCGGTGTTCGGCGAGGCCTTCGACGACCTGGAAAAGACACCGGCCTTCCTGCAGGGTCGTGTCTCCAGCGTCGGCGTCGCCGGCAACTGGCTGCTGCAGCGGGATTTCACGCTGGCCGCCCGCTACACGCTGTCGGACAGCCGCAACAGCAGCGCCGCCTTCCTCGGCAACGAGGTGCCCTACATCCCGCGCCATTTCGTGAATCTCAGCGGCTTCTGGCAGGCCAGCGCCAGCTGGCTGGTCGGGCTGAGCGCCAGCTACCGCAGCAGCCGCTTCGCCGACGAGGCCAATGCGGTGCCACTGGAGGCCGGCTGGGTGTTCGGTATCACCAGCTTCTGGGAAAGCGACGACAAGCGCTGGACCCTGGAGGCCGGGCTGACCAACCTGCACGCGAACAAGCGCTCGGCGGCCGAGCGGCGCGCGCGCGCGGTGGTCAACGCCACCTACCGCTTCTGAACCGCATCCCCTGACCACCAGCCTGCAGCCCTGCCCCCCGGAGACCGCCCCATGAACACGACCGACACCCTGAGCCCCGTGACCGAGCTGGTCTTCATCGACGGTTCGCTCGACGATATCGCCACGCTGGCGGCCGGCGCGCGGGCGGGCGCGCAGGTCTTCATCCTGGACCCGCTGGAGGACGGGCTGGCGCAGATGGCACGGATCGCGGCCGGCTACCGCGGGCTGTCGGCGATCCATGTGGTGTCTCACGGTGCCAGCGGCAGCCTGCAGCTCGGCAGCGCGACGCTGGACGCGGCCAGCCTGCCGACCTACCAGCGGGCGCTCGCGGCGCTCGGCGCCGCGATGGGTGAAGGTGCGGATCTGCTGCTGTACGGATGCGATGTCGCGGCGGGCGACGGCGGCAACAGCTTCCTGCAGGGTCTGGCCCAGGCAACCGGCGCCGACGTGGCGGCCTCGACCGACACCACCGGCGCCGCCTTCCTGGGCGGCGACTGGGACCTGGAGGCTGCGACCGGCAGCATCGAGACCAGCACGCTGCACCTGGCGTCCTACGGCGGCATCCTGCCGGTGTTCGGCGACTTCTTCATCATCTACCCGACGATCACCGGCACCGAGAATGCCGACAACCTGGTCGGCACCGACAGCTCGGAGCGCATCTACGGCCTGGGTGGCAATGACGTCCTCAATGGTGGCCTGGGCTCCGACACGCTGTATGGGGGGATGGGCAACGACATCATGTACATCGACGTGTCCACCGATGTCGTGGTGGAGAACGCCGACGAGGGCGCCGGCGACTGGATCTACACCGCGGTCGTCAATGGGTACACGCTGCCTTCCAACGTCGAGAACCTGTACCTGTACGCAGGCAGCGGCAACTGGACCGGCTATGGCAACGAGCTGGGCAACTGGCTTTATGGGGAAGCCGCCAACAACATCTTCTACGGCTACGACGGCAATGACACGCTGACCGGCAACGGCGGCGCGGATTCGCTGTATGGCGGCAACGGCAACGACCTGCTGAACGGCGGGGCCCAGGCCGACTCGATGAACGGTGGCGACAACGACGACGTGTACATCGTCGACGACACCGGCGACGTGGCCGCGGAAAGCTGGAACGATGCGCTCGGCGGCGTGGACACGGTGCAGTCCTCCGCGGCCTACCACTTCCTGGGCTTCGGCATCGAGAACCTCACGCTCACCGGCAGCGGCAACATCAACGGCTACGGCAACGAGAACAACAACGTGCTGCTGGGCAACAGCGGCAACAACTACCTGTTCGCTTACGGCGGCAACGACACGTTGAACGGTGGGGCCGGCATCGACTCCATGTACGGCAGCACCGGGGACGACAGCTACACGGTCGACAACACGTCCGACCTGGTGACCGAGTACCTGAGCGAGGGCACGGACAGCGTGACCTCCTCGGTGGGCTACTTCCTGCCCGGCAATGTCGAGAACCTGACGCTGACCGGCAGCGCAGACCTGTACGGCTACGGCAATGATGGCAACAACACGCTGACCGGCAACAGCGGTGCGAACCTGCTGTTCGGCGGTGCCGGCATCGACACGATGCAGGGCAACGGCGGCAACGACACCTATTACGTCGACAACCTGTCGGACACGGTCACCGAGGCGCTGAACCAGGGGGCGGACACGGTCTACAGCCTGGTGTCGCATACGCTGTCATCGAACGTCGAGAACCTCTACCTCTACGGGTCGGCCGCCGCCAATGCGACCGGCAATGACCTGGCGAACGCGCTGGGCGGCAACGACGCGGACAACATCCTGGATGGTCTCGCCGGTGCCGACGCCATGTCGGGCGGGAACGGCAACGACATGTTCTTCGTCGACAACATCGGAGACCTGGTGACGGAGTTCTCCGGCGGCGGCGTCGACACCGTGCTGAGTACGGTCAGCTACACGCTGTCCGCCGACGTCGAGCAGCTCACGCTGCTCGGCGCCGCCGGCATCAGCGCGACCGGCAATGCATCCGGCAACCTGCTGACCGGCAATGCCGGCAACAATGCGCTGGATGGCGCGGCCGGTGCCGACACGATGCAGGGCTTGGGGGGCGACGATACCTATACCGTCGACAACGCACTGGACACGATCCTGGAGTCGAGCGGCCAGGGGGACGACACCGTCCTCAGCAGCGTGAGCTATACGCTCAGCGCGGAGCTGGAGCGGCTGACACTCACCGGCGTGGCGGCCATCAATGGCGCCGGCAACGGGCTGAACAATACGCTGACCGGCAACGGCGCGGCCAACCAGCTCGACGGGGGTGCCGGCAACGACACTCTGGCCGGCGGGGCCGGGGACGACACCTATGTCGTCGACTCCGCGCTGGACGTGGTGCAGGAAGCGTCCGGTGCAGGTACCGGTACCGACACGATCCGTACCACCGTGAGCCTGCTGCTGGCCGACAACGTCGAGAACCTGGTGCTGCTGGGCGCCAGCGGGCTCAACGGCGACGGCAATGCGCTGGCCAACACGCTGACGGGCAACAGCGGGAACAACAACTTCACCGGCGGCCTGGGCAACGACACGATCCTGGGGGGCGGCGGGTTCGACACCGTCACCTATACGGGCACCAAGAGCCAGTACACCGTGACCGGCACGACGACGCGCACCGTCACCTACACGCCGACCGGCGAGTTCGACGTGCTGACCAGCATCGAGAAGCTGCAGTTCTCCGACGACTTCACGAGCCTGGTCACCAACGAGGCCGCACCCGGTACGGCGGCCAGCGAGACGATCACCACCTTCGGCGGCAACGACACGCTCAACGGCTCGGGCTTCGGTGGCGAGGACACGCTGGACGGCGGCGGCGGCGACGACACCTATTTCGTGAACAGTGCGGGCGACATCATCGTCGAGGCGGACGACAGCAGCCTGGGCGGCATCGATACCGTCAATGCGTCCGTCAACTACAGCCTGCAGTTCAACGGCAATGCGGCGGGCTTCCGCAACGGCGCCGAGCGGCTCGTGCTGACCGGCTTCGCGACGACGGGCAGCGGCAACACGCTGGACAACACGCTGTTCGGCAACAGTTTTTCCAACACCTTGTCGGGGCTGGATGGTCATGACAGCCTGCTTGGGGCTGGCGGCAACGACACACTGCAGGGGGGCCTCGGCAACGACTCGCTGTACGGCGAGGGCAACGACGACAGCCTGGTCGGGAACGAAGGCGACGACCTGCTGGACGGCGGTACCGGCAACGACGTGATGCTGGGCGGTGACGGCAACGACACCTACTATGCCGACAGCACCACCGATACCGTGACGGAGATCGTCGATACGGCGCTCGGGGGGACCGACACGGTCTATGCCCAGGGCAGCCGGACCTTGTCCTTCGGCGTCGAAAACCTGGTGCTGCAGAGCGGCCCGAATGCCACGGGCAACGCCTTGGCCAACGTGCTGACCGGCAACGCGCTCGACAACGTGCTGAATGGCAACGCGGGCGCCGACACCCTGATCGGCGGTGCGGGAAGCGACAACTACTGGGTCGACAACCCGGGCGACGTCCTGGTCGAAGTTGCGTCCGAGGGAGGTGACTACGTCTACAGCACCGTTTCCTACACGCTGCCCGCCCATGTGGAGGACCTCTACTTCTTCTTCGGCACCGGGAACATCGACGCGACCGGCAACGATCTGGGCAATTTCATCGGTGGCAGCGATGGCAACAACGTCCTCAACGGGATGGCCGGCGCCGACACCCTGTACGGGTACACCGGCAACGATGTCTATGTCGTGGACAACGTTGGCGACCAGGTCAACGAGTCGTTGGGCGAGGGCACGGACACGGTACGCAGCAGCATCTCCTGGACGCTCGGCGCGAATCTGGAACGCCTGATCCTGACCGGCAGCGCCGTCCAGGGCACCGGCAACACGCTGAACAACGTCGTCACCGGCAATGCTGCGGCCAACCTGCTGCTGGGCGACCAGGGCAACGACCTGCTGCTCGGCGCCGGCGGCGATGACCAGCTGCGCGGTGGCCTCGGCAACGACAGCCTGGCCGGCGGCGAGGGTTTCAATTCAGCGCTGTACGACGGGCTCGCGACCGAGTTCGTGTTCGGTGTCAATGCCTACGGCGGCATCACGATCCGCGACACCGTGACGACCACCGGCCTGGACGAAGGCACCGACCTGCTGGTCGGCATGAACCAGGTGCAGTTCGGAGACGGCCGCATCTACGGCGTCGAGGCCGGCGACGCCGTCGTGGACGACCTCCGGGTCTCGCCCGCCGGCAACACCGGCTTCGCCGACTACAGCACCAGCCCGGAGGTGACGGTGCTTGTCGATGGTGCCTATGTGGCCAACTGGGAGCTCAACGGCGAGATCTACACCCAGCGCTACGACGCCTACGGCCAGCCGCTGGGTGGTGCCACGCAGATCAGCAGCGCCAACTACAGCTTCAACAGCAGCATCGCCGCGCTGGCCGACGGGGGCTACATCGTCACCTTCATCGACTACGCACCATCGCTGTCGAGCTACAGCGTGTTTGCGCGCCGCTTCGATGCCGAGGGGACGCAGACCGCGGACCTGCTGCTGCAGACCAGCGGCAGCTACCCGCAGGCCCCCATGGTGACCGGGCTGCCGAACTCCGGCGCGGCCGCCGGCGGCTATGTGGTGACCTGGTACGACTACCAGGGCGCCACCGCCGACATCCGCGCCCGCGTCTTCAATGCGGCCAACCAGCCGCTGGCCAGCAGCCCGAACACCGGCTATGTGTCGGTCTCGCAGGAAAGCAGCTACGAGTATGACCCGGCCGTCACCTGGCTGCCCGGGGGGGGCTTTGCCGTCGCCTGGTATGCCAGCGGGTCCGGCGCCGGGGCCGCATCCTCCGGCATCTTCTACCGCCGCTTCGACAGCGCCGGCGTCGCCCAGGGTGCGTCGGCCACCCGGGTGGACGAGGGCCCGGACTTCGCGTTCGCCCCCGCCATCACGAGCCTGCAGGACGGCTCCCTGGTCATCGCGTGGCAGGCGATCGACGACGACAACTACGGCGTGTTCGCCCGCAAGTTCACGCTGGACGGCAGCGGCTACACTGCCGGCAGCATCCTGCGGGTGAACACCGAGCAGATCGACAGCCAGGGGCAGCCCAGCCTGGCTGCACTGGCCGGCGGCGGCTTCGTCGTGGCCTGGGAGTCCGACGGCCACGACGGCGACGGCGCAGGCATCTACGCACAGCGCTTCGACGTGGGCGGCAATGCGGTCGGCGATGAACTGCAGATCAACTCGGCCACCGACGGGGACCAGCGCGAAGCCGATATCGCCGCCACCGCCGACGGCGGCTTTGTCGTGACCTGGAAATCGGCCGCGTTCGACGGCTCGGACAGCGGCGTCTATGCCAAGCGCTTCGGCCCGGATGGCGCCACGACCGGCGGCCTGCGGCTGAGCGGCTCGGCACTGGCAGACACCATCTCGATCGCCGACTCGCAGCAGGCCACCGAAGTGCTGGGCCTGGGCGGCAACGACCTGCTCTTGGGCAGCAATGGCGCCGACCTGCTGGATGGTGGCACCGGCAACGACACGCTGGTCGGCGGCCTGGGCACGGACACGCTGGTTGGTGGCAGCGGCGATGACGAGTATCGGCTGCAGGATCTCGGCGATGTCGTCGTGGAACTGCCGGGCGACGGGCAGGACCGCGCACTCGTGTTCGTGAACAACTACGAACTTGGCGATGGCGAGATCGAGGACATCGTGCTGCAACCGGGCGTCATCGCCTTCACCGGCAACGGGGCGGACAACCGCATCACCGGCAATGCTGCCAACAACTCGCTGACCGGCGCCGGAGGCAATGACACGCTGATCGGCGGGCCGGGAATCGACACCGTACTGGTATCTGGCGAGCTTCCCCAGTATGTGTTCGGCGTCGACCTGAACGGGCGCATCACGGTGCGGCAGGACGCCGAGGGGGGTGCGGACGGCACCGACGTGCTGCTGGGCATCCGCGAGGTGGAGTTCGCGGACCATACCAAGGTGACGCTGGCGACCGAGCCCCTACTGGTGTCGCAGTTCCGGGCCAGCGGAGACACCGACAACGTCAATCGCAATGCAACCCTGGCCTCCGCCACGCTGGCCGAGGGTGCCGGCGCCCTGCTCTGGAAGACCGGCAATGGCGCGCTGCAGAGCCGGATCTTCAGTGTGGAGGGCCAGGCGCTGTCTGGCAGCCAGACCCTGGCCAGCGTGGCCAACCTGTCTTACGACGACCTCCCCTATTTCCGCATCGCGGCCAATGCCAACGGCGCCGTCGCCGTGTGGATCCGCTACCACTATGACCCGGACCTGCTGCAGACCACTTTCACGGTGGAAGGCCAGCGCCTGCAGCCCGACGGCAGCCTGCTGGGCGGCGTGTTCACCATCGCCAGCTCCACCAGCACGGGCTACTACGATCTGCAGGCCACCGGCACCCCGGACGGCGGCTTCACGGTGGTGTGGACTTCCTACTACGACGGCACCCTGAACACCTACCCGGCGAGCGTGGCCCGCTTCGACGCCGCGGGCGCCGCGATCGGCAGCACGGTCACCTTCATCAACGACAACAACAATGCGGAACTGCTGTCCGACGGCACGCTGCTGATCCGGGACGCGCTGGGCGGCAGCACCGTGTACCGGTACAGCGCCGACGGGAATCTGCTCGGCAGTGCGATCTCGCTGGATCACCTGAACACGGGACAGCCGGCCTATGACGTGACCCCGCTGTCCAATGGACAGTACCTGGTGACCTGGGAGCAGTACAACAGCCCGAGCTACGACGTGATGGGCCGGCTGTACGATGCGAACTGGACAGCCAGCGGCGCGGCCTTCACCGTGAACTCCGACCTGGCGCTGGATCAGGTCGAGATCCGGGCCCATGCGCTGGCCACCGGCGGGTTCGTGGCGGTGTGGACTTCCGGCTCCTACCAGCAGGCGGATGTCTACGCGCGCGTCTACAACGACAGTGGCGTGGCCGCGGGCAGCCAGTTCGTCGTCAACACCGTGCTGGATGGCCGCCAGAGCACCCCCAGCGTGACCGCCCATGCGGACGGAAGCTTCGACATCTTCTGGCTGTCGGGCACCGCCGTCTTCGGGCAGCGCTTCGACGCCGACGGCAGCCGGATCGGCGGGCTGCGGCTCACCGGCACGGAGGTCGCCGACACGCTGTCCACAGCGGATGCCAGCGGCATCACCCGGGTGCTGGGCCTCGGCGGAAACGACCAGCTGCGGGGTGGAAGCGGCAATGACACGCTGGACGGCGGTACCGGCAACGACACGCTGGACGGCGGCACGGACGCCAGTGGCAGCGGCAATGGCGGCCAGGACTCGCTGGTGGGCGGCAGCGGCAACGATGTCTTCATTTACCGTGGCGACAATGACGTCTTCCGCGAACTCGACGGCCAGGGCACCGACATCGTCTGGGCCTATGCGAACTACGCCGCCCTGGCGACCAATCTGGAGAACATCCTGCTGATGGACGGCGCCGAACGGGCCACCGGCAACAGCAAGGGCAACGTGATCACCGGCAACGCGCTGGGCAACCGCCTCGACGGCGGCCCGACCGCCCCGAGCGACCTGGATACGATGCGGGGCCTTGCCGGCGACGACGTCTATGTCGTGGACAACCCGGCGGACCGGGTCGAGGAACTGGAGAACAACGGCTATGACACGGTGGAGAGCCTGGTCAGCTTCACGCTGCCGGCCCATGTGGAGAGCCTGATCCTGACCGGCAGCAATCCGGTCAACGGCACCGGCAATGCGCTCAACAACCTGCTGGTCGGCAATGCCGCCGCCAACATCCTGACCGGTGGGGCGGGCGACGATGTCTATGACGTGAATACCGGCGACATCGTCATCGAGGACGCAGCCGGCGGCAACGACACGGTGCGCACCTCCACCACCTACAACATCGACGACAAACCGAACATCGAGAACCTCGAGATCCGCGGCAATGCCGCCGTCAACGTGATCGGGAACGACGCACCGAACCTGATCACCGGCAACGTGGCCAACAACAGCATCACCGGTGCCGGGGGCAACGACACGCTGGTCGGTGGCGAGGGCGCCGACACGCTCGTGGGCGGTACCGGCAACGACCTGCTGGGCGTGGACAACCTGCTGGACGTGATCGTCGAACTCGCCGGCGGCGGCGATGCCGACACCGTGCAGTCCAGCATCTCGGTGAACCTGAGCATCCTGAGCGGTGCGGCACTGCAGGTGGAGAACCTGGAACTGCTGGCCGGCAGTGCCGCACGCGACGGAACCGGCAACGGCCTGAACAACAGCATCGGCGGCAATGCCAACGGGAACAGCCTGTCCGGCCTGGTGGGCAACGATACCCTGCTCGGCCGCGGTGGTGACGACACGCTGGACGGCGGACAGGGGGCCGACAGCATGGACGGCGGCCAGGGCTCGGACGTCTATCTGGTGGACGATGCCGGTGATGTCATCGTCGAGGGCAGCGGACCGAACGGTGGCGATGACCAGGTGCAGAGCACGGTCAGCCACACGCTGGCGGACAACGTCGAAAACCTGCTGCTGCTGGGCACCGCGTCGATCAACGGCACCGGCAATGCGCTGTCGAACCAGCTGCTGGGCAACAGCGGCGCCAACGTGCTGGACGGCCGCGCGGGAGCCGACAGCATGGAGGGCTTCGGCGGCGACGACAGCTACTATGTCGACGACCTCAACGACCTCGTCGTCGAGGCGGCAGGCGGCGGCGCCAACGACACCGTCTACACGACGCTGGCCGACTACCAGTTGCCGGCCAACGTGGAGCGGCTGGTGCTGATCACCACCACCTCGCTCAATGCGACCGGAAACGCACTCAATAACGTCATCACCGGCAACACAGCGCCGAACAACCTGGACGGCGGCCTGGGCGCCGACACCATGGAAGGGGGCAAGGACGACGACACCTACACGGTGGACAACGCCGGTGACCTGGTCATCGAGCTCGCGGGCCAGGGCATCGACACCGTGCGCACCTCGATCTCGCTGTACTACGACGCGATCGACCTGACCCGCCGCCTGCCCGACAACGTCGAGAACCTGGAGCTGACCGGCACCGGCAACCTCAACGGCCGGGGCAACTTCCTCTCGAACATCATCTACGGCAACAGCGGCAACAACATCATCGACGGCGGGCTGTTCGTCGACGTGATGATCGGCGGCGCGGGCAACGACACCTATGTCGTGGATTCTGGCGACGACATCGTCGTCGAGTACGCCGGCGAGGGCACCAGCGACACGATCGAGTCCTCCGTCACCTACACGCTGCCGGCCAACGTCGAGCGGCTGCTGCTGACCGGCACGGCGAACATCGACGGCACCGGCAACACGCTGGCCAACACGCTGACCGGCAACACGGGCAACAACCTGCTGCGCGGCCTGGACAGCAACGACACGCTGGTCGGTGCAGCCGGACAGGACACGCTCGATGGCGGCACCGGCACCGACTCGATGAGCGGCAACGCCGGCGATGACACCTATGTCGTCGACACCGTCGGCGACATCGTCGTGGAGGCGCTGGACGAAGGCTCCGACACCGTCCAGAGCAGCCTGAGCTACACGCTGGGCTTCAACGTCGAGAACCTGCAGCTGCTGGGCAACGCGAATCTGCTGGGCACCGGCAACAGCCTGGCCAACCAGCTGATCGGCAACGACGGCAACAACCAGCTCAGCGGGCTGGACGGTGACGACCTGCTCAAGGGCGGGCTGGGCGTGGACACGATGGTCGGCGGCCTGGGCAACGACATCTACTATGTCGACAACAACGCCGACGTGGTGACCGAGCAGCTGAACCAGGGCATCGACGTGGTCTATGTGTCCAGCCCCGGCACCGGCCTGAACCAGACCCCGCTGAACGGTTATGCCCTGCCGACGAACGTCGAGAACGTCGTCTACTTCGACCCGAACCTGCTGTTCGTCGTCGGCAACGGCCTGAACAACTACTTCACCGGCAATGCTGGCAACAACACGCTGGACGGCGCGGGTGGCGCGGACACGATGGAGGGCGGCGCCGGCAACGACACCTACAAGGTCGACAACGCGGGCGACAGCGTCGTCGAGAAGGGCAGCGAGGGCACCGATGTGGTCGAGGCCAGCGTCAGCTACGCCCTGGCCGAAAACATCGAGAACCTGGTGCTCACTGGCTCCGCGCAGCAGGGCACGGGCAACAGCGGCCGCAACGCGATGACCGGCAACGCCGCAAACAATCTGCTCGACGGTGGCGCGGGCGACGACAGCATGGCCGGCGGCGCGGGCAACGACACCTACAAGGTGGATTCGAACGGTGACATGGTGACGGAAGGCAGCGGCGGCGGCACCGACCTGATCGTCGCGCTGGTCGACCTGACGCTGCCGGGACAGGTCGAGAACCTGGAGCTCGACGGCCTGAACAACCTCACCGGCACCGGCAACGAGCTGGACAACCTGCTGATCGGCAACAATGGCAACAACGTCATCAACGGCGGTGCCGGCAAGGACACTGCCAGCTACGGCAAGGCCAACGGCAGCGTCACCGTGAACCTCGGCGCCGGGCAGGCCAGCGGCGGCGGCGGCACCGACATCCTGAACGGCATCGAGGGCATCGAAGGCAGCGCCTATGGCGACAACCTGACTGGCAGCGCCGGCGACAACACGCTCAACGGAGCAGCGGGTCGTGACACGATGGTGGGCGGCTTCGGCAACGATACCTACTACGTCGACGACCCCCTCGACCAGGTGGTGGAGACCAACAACAATGCCGCGCCGGGCGCGCCGGCCGGCGTCGACCTGAACGTCAACCTGGACACGGTGATCGCGAGCACGCTGTCCTACACGCTGGGCGCCTACCTGGAGAATCTGGTGCAGGCCGGCGTCTCCAATGCCACCGGCACCGGCAACGAGCTGGCCAACGTG
>JAEUOX010000311.1 GCA_016790475.1 Rhodoferax sp.
TTGGCGATGCGCCCCGGCCGCGAGCACCGCAGGTTGTCGGCGCGTTCAGCGCCCGACCAAGCCGCCTATGAGCCCCCGCCGGGCTGCGCCTGCCGCGACGCGCGCCAACGCCAAGGTAGTCCTGCTCCCGGATGCCGCAAAAAGCGCCAACGCCAAGGTAGCCCCGGCAACGAACACCCACGACTGCGCTCAGTAGTACCCCAGCGGATGCTGCGCCATGTCCAGGTGCAGCCCCCGGCCGGTGTAGGGATGGGCCAGCGCGACCTCTTCGTTGAGTTCGACGCCCAGGCCCGGCTCCTTGCTCGGGATCACGTAGCCGTCGGCCCATTCGATCTTGGTCTTCAGCAGCTTCGCGTGGAAGCCACCCAGCTGCTGGATGCACTCCAGGATCAGGAAGTTCGGAATGCTGGCCGCCAGCTGGATGTTGGCCGCCGCCTCGATCGGCCCGCAGTACAGGTGCGGCGCCACCTGGGCGTAGTGCGCCTCGGCCATGCCGGCGATCTTCTTGCACTCCAGGATGCCGCCCACGCGGCCCAGGGCCGGCTGCAGGATGCTGGCCGCACCGGTTTCCAGCACCCGTGCGAACTCGTACTTCGTCGTCAGCCGCTCGCCGGTGGCGATCGGGATGCTGGTGTGGCGGGCCACCTCGGCCATCATCTCCGGGCGCTCCGGCGGCGTCGGCTCCTCGAACCACAGCGGGTCGTACTTCTCCAGCCGGCGGGCCATGCGCTTGGCGCCGGACACGGTGTACTGCCCATGCGTGCCGAACAGGATGTCCGCCTTGTCGCCGACCGCCTCGCGGATCAGCTTGCAAAAGCGCTCCGACATGTCCATGCGCTCCAGCGTCGGCTGGCGCGGGTCGAACACCGAGTAGCCGCCCACCGGGTCGAACTTGATCGCGGTGAAGCCCTGCTGCACATAGACCGCGGCGCGCTCGGCGGAGCGGACCGGATCGCCGTAGAAGGACTCGTCCTCGGTCTCGTCCGGGTAGAGGTAGGTGTAGGAGCGCAGGCGCGGGTGCACCAGGCCGCCCAGCAGGCTGTAGATCGGACGGTTCAGCGCCTTGCCGGTGATGTCCCAGCAGGCCATCTCCAGCGCGCTCAGCACGCCCATCAGCGAGATGTCCGGCCGCAGCGAGAAGCCCTCGCCGTAGGCGCGGCGCCACAGCGTCTCGGTCTGCATCGGGTCCTCGCCGGCGAAGACGCGCTCGAACAGGTCGACCGCCATCGCCGCGATCACGTGCGGGCTGAAGGTGGCCGCGTAGGCCTCGCCGACGCCCTCGATGCCGCAGGCGGTGCGGATCTTGACGAACACGAAGTAGCGCCCGCCGAAGCTGGGCGGCGGGTTGCCGACGACATAGGTCTTGATCGACTCGAGTTTCATGGAAGTGTCTCCAGGAGGGTAGGGTGGATAAGGGGGCGCTCAGCGCTGCGCATCCAGGATCGCGTCGGCGCCCTTGTGCGCCACCATCGTGGTGGGCGCATGGGTGTTGCCCGAGGTCACGGTCGGGAAGACCGACGCATCGACGACGTAGAGGTGCTCGAACCCGTGCACGCGCAACTGCGGGTCGACGACGGCCTGGCGCGGGTCCGGGCCCATCGCGCAGGTGCCCACCGGGTGGTAGCAGGTGCTTGCGCGGCTGCGGAAGTCCTCCACCATCGCGGCATCATCCATCGTGTCCAGGTCGGGGGCGATCGGTGCCGTGATCAGGCCGCGCATCGCGGCGGTCTGCGCGATGCGCTGGGTCAGGCGTGCGCCGCGCAGCGCCTGCGCGACGTCCTCCGGGTGCGTCAGGTAGTTCGGCTCGATGCGGGGGGCGTCCTGCGCCTGTGGGCTGCGGATGCCGATGCGGCCCCGGCTCAGCGGCCGGCAGGGCTGGAAGCACAGGATGAAACCGGCAAAACGGTCCGGCACGATCTGCGTGCCGGTCTTCGAGGCCGCCAGCGTGTAGGTGATCGGGTTGCAGTAGAGCTGCATGTCCGGCCGGGGTTGCTCCGGCGCGGAGCGCACGAAGCCGCCACACTGGTTCACGCTGATGCTCAGCGGGCCGGACAGCGAGGTGACGTACTGCAGGCCGACCCGCAGCTTGCCCCACCAGGTGCTCAGCACGTTGTTCAGTGTCGGCTCGGTCGCCCGGTAGTAGTAGCTCATCGCCAGGTGGTCCTGCAGGTTCGCGCCCACCTGCTCCTGGTCCAGCAGCACCGGAATGCCGTGCTGCTGCAGCAACGCGCCGGGTCCGATGCCGGAGAGCTGCAGCAGCTGCGGACTCTGCACCGCGCCGGCACTGAGCACGACCGCGCGGCGGGCGTGTGCGACCTGGTCCGTGCCGTGCTGGCGGTACTGCACGCCGGTGGCGCGGTGGCCCTCGAACAGCACGCGGCTGACCAGCGCGCCGGTCTGCAGCTGCACCCGGCCGCGGCGCAGCGCCGGGCGCAGGAACGCGTCCGCGCCGGACCAGCGCATGCCACGCCGGGTATTGATCTGGTAGCGGCCGACGCCCTCGGGCTGGGCGCCATTGAAGTCTTCCGTGAAGGGCAGCCCGGCCTGCT
>JAEUOX010000351.1 GCA_016790475.1 Rhodoferax sp.
TGCGGGCCCGGCAGCATCGAGCATGCGCACAAGCCCGACGAGTTCGTGCCGCTGGCGCAGCTGGCCGAGTGCGAGGCGTTCGTGCGCCGCCTGACCGAACGCATGTCGACCGGTGTGCCGGCATGACGCAGCGGGCAGCGGGTTGGCGCGTTTGTTGCATGGTTGGTCCCGTTTTTTCATGAAGGAGAGCAGGATGTCCAGATTCACCGGATGGGCCCGCAAGTGGGGTGTGGTTGCCGCTGCGGTGGCGGGCCTGGCGATGCCGGCCATGGCGCAGGATTTCAAGGTGGCGATGAGCAGTCTGCCGACCTCGATGGACCCGCATTTCCAGAACATCACGACCAACGCGAACGTCATCGAGCACATGTTCGAGCCGCTGGTCATGCGCTCGGCCGACGGCAAGCTGGCCCCCGGGCTGGCATCGTCCTGGACCAACATCAACACCACCACCTGGGACTTCAAGATCCGCGCCGGCGCGAAGTTCAGCGACGGCAGCCCGGTCACGGTCGAGGACGTCATCTATTCGCTGGACCGCCCGGCCAGCATCAAGAACAGCCCGGCGAGTTTCACGCAGTACACCCGCTCCATCACCGGCAAGCGCGCCGTGGACGCGCAGACGGTGCGCCTGACCACCGCCGTGGCCACGCCGCTGCTGCCGGATGACCTGGTCTCGGTGATCATCGTCAGCAAGAAGGCCACCGAGGGCCTGTCCAGCGACGACTTTGCGTCCGGCAAGGGCATGGTCGGCTCCGGCCCGTACAAGTTCGTGCGCTTCCTGCGCGACGACCGTGTCGAGATGGCGCGCAACGAGCACTACAACGGCCCGAACAAGACGCCCTGGGCCACGACGACGATCCGCTTCATCGCGAACCCGTCGACGCGTCTGGCGGCGCTGCTGGCCGGCGACGTGCAGGCCATCGAGAACGTGCCCACGCCCGACCTGACCCGTGTGCGCAACGACCCGAACCTGAGCCTGATCACTGCGACCTCGCAGCGCATGGTGTTCCTGTTCGCCGACTGGCGCGACCGCTCGCCCTTCGTCACCGACAAGAACGGCGCCGTGCTGGCGAACAACCCGCTGAAGGATGTGCGCGTGCGCCGCGCGCTGTCGATGGCGATCAATCGCGACGCGATCCGCGAGCGCGTCATGGAGGGCATCTCCGAGTCCACCGAGAACCTGGTCGTGCCGGGCTCGCCGGGGCATGTGTCCTCGATGACGCCGGTGAAGTTCGATCCGGAAGGCGCAAAGAAGCTGCTGGCCGAGGCCGGCTACCCGAACGGTTTCGGCCTGACGGTGCACGGGCCGAACAACCGCCTGGTCAATGACGAGAAGATCGCGCAGACGGTCGCCCAGATGTTCACCCGCATCGGTGTGGACTCCAAGGTCGAGACGATGCCGATGGCGGTGTACGCACCGCGCGGCGCCAAATACGAGTTCTCGGTGGCGCTGATTGCCTGGGGCGGCAGTGTGGACCTGTCGATCCCGATGCGTGCATTGCTGGCCTGCGAGAACCCGGCCAAGGGCATGGGCGTCGTCAACTGGGCCAAGTACTGCAACCCGAAGCTCGATGAGCTGCTGGGCAAGGCCGACAGCATGGACCCGCTGGTGCGTGACCGCATCCTGCGCGAGGCCGCCGGCGTGATCAGCCGCGACGTGGCGCTGATCCCGCTGCACTTCCAGGTGTCGGCTTGGGCCGTCAAGAAGGGCCTGACCTATGAAGGCCGCGGCGACGAGCGCACCTACGCGTTCAACTTCAAGCCGCGCTGATCCTGTTGCCGGCCATCGGCCCGGAGCGCCCCTGCCTGCGGGGGCGTCTCCGCGCTGAGCCTGCCTGCCTGCCCGCACGTCCCCCATGATCGCCTTCATCGTCCGCCGCCTGCTGCAGAGCCTGTTCGCGCTGCTGGTGATGTCGCTGCTGGTGTTCGTCGGCATGTATGCGATCGGCAACCCGGTCGACATCCTGATCAACCCGGAGGCGACCCAGGCCGAACGGGCCGCGACCGTCGCCGCGTTCGGGCTGGACAAGCCGCTGTGGGTGCAGTACGGCCTCTTCCTGAAGAGCGCCGTGGCCGGCGACCTGGGCCGCTCCTTCGCCTATTCCACGCCGGCGCTGACGCTGATCGCGCAGCGCCTGCCCGCGACGCTGGAGCTGGCGGTGGTCGCGATGCTGGTGTCCATCCTGCTCGGCGTGCCGCTGGGCCTGTGGGCCGGTCTGCGGCGCAACGGCCTGGCCGGGCGCGCGATCATGGGCTTCTCGATCCTGGGCTTCTCGCTGCCGACCTTCTGGGTCGGCCTGATGCTGATCATGCTGTTCTCGGTGCAGCTCGGCTGGCTGCCCTCCAGCGGGCGCGGGCAGACCACCGAGGTGCTGGGCATCGCGCTGAGCTGCCTGACGCTGGACGGCCTCAAGCACCTGGCACTGCCGGCGCTGAACCTGTCGCTGTTCAACATCGCACTGGTGATCCGGCTCACGCATTCCGGCACGCAGGAGGCGATGCTGCAGGACTACGTGAAGTTCGCGCGCGCCAAGGGCCTGGCCAACCGGCGCATCATCGGCGTGCATGTGCTGAAGAACATCCTGATCCCGATCGTCACGGTGATCGCGCTGCAGTTCGGCGCGCTGATCGCGTTCGCGATCGTCACCGAATCGATCTTCGCCTGGCCGGGCATCGGCAAGCTGATCATCGACTCGATCCGCGTGCTCGACCGCCCGGTCGTCGTGGCCTACCTGCTGATGACGGTGGCGCTGTTCATCCTGATCAACCTGGTGGTGGACGTGCTGTACTCCGTGCTGGATCCGCGCGTGCGCCTGTCGGACGCGAAGGGCTGATGCGATGGCCGCTGCTGCTGCTGCCGTGACCCCCGCGCCGGTGGATGCCGACACCCCGCTGCGCCGCTTCGTGCGCGCCTACATGGCCAGCCGCCTGGCGGTGTTCGGTCTGGTGCTGCTGACCCTCGTGTTGTTCGTGGCCATCGTCGGGCCGTTCATCACGCCGCAGAACCCCTACGACCTCAAGGTGCTGGACGTGATGGACTCGCGCCTGCCGCCGGGCGAGAAATCCGGCGACGGCAAGCTGACCTTCCTGCTGGGCTCCGACGAGCAGGGCCGCGACATGGTGTCGGCCATCGTCTACGGCATCCGCACCTCGGTGATGGTCGGCCTGGTCAGCACCGCGATCGCGCTGGCGATCGGGCTCTCGCTGGGCCTGTGGGCCGCCTACCTGGGCGGGCGCTTCGACAGCATCATCATGCGGCTGGTCGACATCCAGCTGTCCTTCCCGCCGATCCTGATCGCGCTGATCCTGCTGGCGCTCACCGGGCCGGGGCTGGGCAAGATCATCATCGCGCTGGTCGCGGTCAAGTGGGCCTACTACGCGCGCTCGGCCCGCTCGATCGCGCTGGTGGAGCGGCGCAAGGAGTACATCGAGGCCGCCACCTGCCTGGGCCTGTCCACCACCCGCATCATCTTCCGGCACCTGCTGCCGAACTGCCTGACGCCGCTGCTGGCGGTGACGGCGCTGCAGGTGGCCTCGGCGATCACGCTGGAGGCCACGCTGTCCTTCCTGGGGCTGGGCCTGCCGCCGACCTCGCCGTCGCTCGGCCTGCTGATCTCCAACGGCTCGCAGTACCTGATGTCCGGCAAGTACTGGATCAGCGTGTTCCCGGGCGTCGCGCTGCTGATCGTGATCGTGGCCATCAACCTGGTGGCCGACCAGCTGCGCGACGTGCTGAACCCGCGCCTGCAGACGCAGTAGGCCCGCGGCATGGCAGACAGCAGCAC
>JAEUOX010000356.1 GCA_016790475.1 Rhodoferax sp.
GGAGATCGAGGACCTGGCGTTCCGCTTCCTGGAGCCCGACACCTACCGCGAGGTGGCCCGGCTGCTGGAGCACAAGCGCAGCGAGCGCGAGGACAGCGTCGTGCAGCTGCGCGGCACGCTGGAGGCCGCGCTGCGGGCCGAAGGGATCGCCGCCACCGTCCAGGGGCGGCCGAAGCACATCTACAGCATCGTCAAGAAGATGCGCGGCAAGTCGCTGGATTTCGCGCAGGTGTATGACATCCGCGCGCTGCGCATCATCGTGGCCTCGGTGGCCGAATGTTACGCAGCGCTGAGCCTGGTGCACAGCCTGTTCACGCCGGTGCCGGAGGAGTTCGACGACTATGTGGCCCGGCCCAAGGCCAACGGCTACCAGTCGCTGCACACCATCGTGCGCGATGCGGCCAACCAGCCGATCGAGGTGCAGATCCGCACCCAGGCGATGCACGACCATGCCGAGCACGGCGTCGCCGCGCACTGGGCCTACAAGGAGGCCGGCACCAAGGGCTATGCCGGCGTGTCGGCCAGCGGCCAGTACGACGCGAAGATCGCGGTGCTGCGCCAACTGCTGGCCTGGGAGCGGGACCTGTCCGGCGCCCAGGGCGAGGGCATGTTCGACGACCGGATCTATGTGCTGACGCCGGACGCCGCGATCATCGAGCTGCCACAGGGCGCCACTGCGGTCGACTTCGCGTACGCGGTGCACACCAACCTCGGCCACCGCTGCCGCGGCGCGCGGGTGGACGGTGCGATGGTTCCGCTGAACACGCCGCTGCGCAACGGGCAGACGGTGGAGGTCAGCACCGTCAAGGAGGGGGGCCCGTCGCGCGACTGGCTGAACCCGGAGCTGGGTTTCCTGGCCAGCCACCGGGCCCGGGCCAAGGTGCGCGCCTGGTTCAATGCGCAGGCGCTGCACGAGACGATTGCACGTGGCCGCGAGGCGGTCGAGAAGCTGCTGCAGCGCGAGGGGCGCACCAGCGTCAACCAGCTGGAGCTGGCCGAGCGGCTGGGCTTCGACTCCGCCGACGCGCTGTTCGAGGTCGTCGGCAAGGACGAGTTTTCGCTGCGCAACATCGAGGCGGTGCTGCGTCCTGCCGAGCCGGTCGCGGCGCTGGACGACGCGCCGCTGATCCGCAAGCCCAGCCCGCACGACCGCTCCGGCGGCGGGGGCGTGCTGGTGGTCGGCGTGGATTCGCTGATGACGCAGCTCGCGCGCTGCTGCAAGCCGGCCCCGCCGGACGCGATCTGCGGCTTCGTGACGCGTGGCAAGGGTGTCAGCGTGCACCGCACCGACTGCTCCAACCTTCGCGAGATGGTGGCCCGCAATGGCGACCGGGTGATCGACGTCGACTGGGGCCAGCCCAAGGCGGATGCAGCCGCGGTCTACCCGGTGGATGTCGCGATCCAGGCCACCGACCGCCAGGGCCTGCTGCGCGACATCTCGGAAGTCTTTGCCAAGGAAAAGATGAACGTCGTCGGCGTGCAGACCCAGTCGGTCAAGGGCACGGCCTGGATGACCTTCACCGTCGAGGTGGCCGACGCGCTGCGGATGCAGCGCGTGCTGGCCACCGTGGCCGGCCTGCCGGGTGTGCGCTCCGCACGCCGGCGCTGACACCCGCTATCCAGGAGCCCGCATGACCGACCCCCAATCCGGCTCCGCGCCGCTGACTTTCCTGTGGCACGACTACGAGACCTTCGGTGCCCAGCCACGCCGGGACCGGCCAGCCCAGTTTGCCGCGCTGCGGACCGACGCCGCACTGAACGAGATCGGTGATCCCATGATGTGGCACTGCCGCCCGGCGAACGATTTCCTGCCGGACCCGGAGTCCTGCCTGATCACCGGCATCACGCCCCAGGAGTGCCTGGAAAAGGGCCTGCCGGAGCATGAATTTGCGGCCCGCATCGAGGCGGCGCTCGCTCTTCCGGGCACGATCGGCGTGGGCTACAACACGATCCGTTTCGACGACGAGGTCACCCGCTTCCTGTTCTGGCGCAACCTGATCGACCCGTACGCGCGCGAATGGCAGAACGATTGCAGCCGCTGGGACCTGCTCGACGTGGTGCGCACCGCCTATGCACTGCGGCCGGACGGGCTGGTGTGGCCGCGCAAGCCCGACGGCAGCGCCAGCTTCAAACTGACCGACCTGACCGCGGCCAACGGGCTGGAGCATGCCAGCGCGCACGACGCGCTCAGTGATGTGCGGGCCACGGTCGCGCTGGCCCGACGCCTGCGCGAGGCCCAACCGCGGCTGTTCGACTTCTGCCTGGCGCTCCGGCACAAGGACCGGGTGGCCCGGGAACTGGGGCTGCCGACGTCGCCACAGGCGGCCCGACCGTTCCTGCATGTGTCGGGCATGTTCCCGGCCGAGCGCGGCTGCCTGGCGATCCTGTGGCCGCTGGCGATGCACCCGACGAACCGTAACGAATTGCTGGCCTGGGACCTGGCCCACGCGCCGAGCGAACTGGCCGAACTGGATGCCGAGGCGATCCGGCTGCGGCTGTTCACGCGGACGCAGGACCTGCCCGAGGGCGTCCAGCGACTGCCGGTGAAGTCGATCCACCTGAACAAGTCGCCGATGGTGATGTCCAACCTGCGCACGCTGACGGATGCGATGGCGCAGCGCTGGGGCCTCGACGTCGCGCAGGCGCTGCAGCACGCCGCCATCGCGCGGGACCTGCCCGACATGAGTGCGATCTGGCCGGAGGTGTTCCGCCGCCCGGCGCCCGACACGCCAGACGTCGACGAGGACCTCTACGGCGGCTTCATCGGTCCGGGTGACCGGCGGCGGCTGCAGCAGCTGCGCACACTCGATGTTGCCGGTCTGGCGAGGGCGCGCAACAGCTTCGACGATCGCCGGCTGGACGAGCTGGTGTTCCGCTACCGGGCACGCAACTTCCCCGACAGCCTGAGTGCCGAGGAACAGGCGCTCTGGGAAGAGCACCGGGCGGCGCGGCTGTTCGAGGGGGCCGGCGGCGCGCGCACGGTGGACCAGCTGTTCGAGCAGATCGACCAGCTCTCCGAGTCCGCGGACGACCGGGGGCAGGAGATCCTCGGTGCGCTGTACGACTACGCCGAGATGATCGCGCCGGAGCGCTGAGCGCCGTCCTGCTTCACGGGCCCGACTGCTGGCCGAGCCACTCTCGCCAGACGGCCATCATCACGGCCAGCACCACCGGCCCCAGGAACAGGCCGACCAGCCCGAACGCGGCCACCCCACCGAGTACGCCGAACATCACCAGCAGGAACGGGATCTGCGTCGCGCTGCTGATCACGATCGGCCGGATCAGGTTGTCCACCCAGCTGACGACGACCGCGCCCCAGACCAGCAGGCCGATGCCGGCCGCCGTCTTGCCGGTCAGCAGCAGCCACACGCCGATCGATCCCCAGACCAGCGGCGTGCCGAACGGGATCAGCGCGATCAGCGTCGTCATGACCGCCAGCAGCATCGGCGACTGCACGCCGGCCACCCAGTAGCCCAGCCCGGCCAGGGCGCCCTGGGCGATCGCCGTCAGCACCAGCCCGTAGACCACCGCGCGGGTCGTGGCGCCCACCGCCGCGAGATAGCCTTCCACCCGCTGCCCGAGAAAGCGCCCCAGCACCTGCCGCACCTGCGCCAGCAGTTGCTCGCCGTCCCGGTACAGGAACAGCACCGTCAGCAGCGCGAGGCCCAGCCGGGCCGCATTGCGGCCGACGCCGCCCAGCAGGTTGAGCACCTCGCCCGTGCGCTGTTCCATCCAGGTGCGGGCCTGCTCCTGCAGCGCGTCCGGGTCGCTGGCCAGCTGGTTCAAGGTTTCCTGCAGCCAGTCGCCAAGCCATGGAATCGCCCGCACGAACTCCGGCAGCGGGCGGGGCCCCTGCGCCAGGTAATCCGATACGGCGGCGTAGGCGTGGCCGAGTTCGGATCGCAGCACCGACACCAGCCACAGCAGCGGCAGCGCGATCGCCAGGCTCAGCAGCAAGGTCATCAGCGCGGCACTGAGCGTCGCGCGTTCCCCGAGCGCCCGACGCAGGCGCAGGTACAGCGGCCAGGTGGTGTAGGCCATGATCGCGGCCCAGGCCATCGGCACCAGGAACAGGTGCAGCACGCTGTAGGACAGCACCAGCAGGCCGCCCAGCAGCAGGCCCAGGATCAGGCGGCGCGGCGTCAGGGAACCCGGCAGTTCGTGCATGGAGGCGTCGACCGGTCAGCGGGCGGCCAGCCCGTCCGTGCTGGAGGGGCGCCCGGGCAGTTGCAGCCGGGTGAGCGCGGGGGGCGTGCTGGCCAGGCAGATGCCGCGCCGGTAGACCTGCAGCCGCGTCGCGCGCAGGCGCAGCGCTTCGATCGGGTCCCGGGCCTGCAGCAGCACGAAGTCGGCGTGGCAGCCGGTCTGCAGCCCGTAGCCCTCCAGGCCCAGGATGCGGGCCGGGTGGGTCGTCACGGCCTCGAAGCACTGGCGCATCGCCGCCTGGCTGGTCATCTGGGCCACATGCAGGCCCATCGCGGCGACCTCCAGCATGTCGCCGCTGCCCAGCGAATACCAGGGGTCCATCACGCAGTCCTGTCCGAACGCGACCGGGATGCCCTGCGCGAGCAGCTCGGGCACGCGCGTCATGCCGCGGCGCTTCGGGTAGGTGTCGTGCCGGCCCTGCAGCGTGATGTTGATCAGCGGGTTGCTGACGACTTGCAGCTGCGCTTCCGCCATCAGCGGCAGCAGCTTGGACACATAGTAGTTGTCCATCGAATGCATCGAGGTCAGGTGCGAGCCGGTGACGCGCCCGTGCAGGCCCAGGCGCTGTGTCTCGAAGGCCAGCGTCTCGACATGGCGCGAATGCGGGTCGTCCGACTCGTCGCAGTGCATGTCGACCTGCAGGCCCCGCCGGGCCGCGAGCTCGCACAGCTGGCGCACGCTGGTGGCGCCATCGGCCATCGTGCGCTCGAAGTGCGGGATGCCGCCAACGACATCCACGCCCAGGTCGAGTGCCCGCTCCAGTTGGGCCATGCCGCCCGGGGTGCGCAGCACGCCATCCTGCGGGAACGCCACCAGCTGCAGATCCAGGTAGGGCGCAACGCGGCGGCGCACCTCCAGCAGCGCCTCGACCGCCAGCAGCCGTGGATCGCTGGTGTCCACATGCGAGCGGATCGCCAGCAGGCCCCGGGCCACCGCCCAGTCGCAGTAGGCCAGCGCCCGGTCGACGACCGCCTGCTGCGTCAGGTGCGGCTTGAGCTCGCCCCACAGCGCGATGCCCTCCAGCAGCGTGCCGCTCTGGTTGACGCGCGGCATGCCGTAGCTCAGCGTCGCATCCATGTGGAAATGGGCATCCACGAACGGCGGGCTCACGAGCAGGCCCTGGGCATCCAGGGTCTGTCGGGCCGGGGCCTGCAGCGGACCGGCGACGACGTCGACGAAGCGTCCGTCCCGCACGGCCAGCGACATGTCGGTGCGGCCGTCGGGGAGGGTGGCATGGGTCACGAGCAGGTCAAGCATTCGGGGGCTCCGGGCAGGATTCAGGGGGCGAGGAGGGATGGTGCCACGCTGCAGGCGTCCGTGCAGGGGCTGTGGAATGCAACGCGGCCCGGCCGGCGCTGCGGGTCCTTAGTGGCACCACTGCTTTTCGCAGGGGATGCCGTCCCCGTCACCGTCCATTTCGGTGTGGGGGCAACGGGCCAGGAAGAATTTCGCTTCGGCACAGGAACGCATCTGGGAGCAGAAGCGCCTGCCATCGCAGGCAAAGGGGCTGCGCTCGGCCGGGGCGGTCGGGCCCGCCGCCGGGCGCGCTGGCGAGCCCGGGGCCGGTACCGGGCTGGGGACGACGATCTCCTGGGGCCGGGAGGAGGGTGCCGCCTGCCCGGCCTGCTGCTGTTGCTTCTTGCGCTGGGCGTTCAGCTGCTCGACCGTCGGACGGGGACCGGGTGCACCGGTGCTGCAGGGATCATTCTGGTAGGTGACCCGGCCTTGCTCGACACACTTGTAGATGTTGGTTGCAGCCTGGGCCGGGAGCCATGCAGCCAGGAACACGGCCAGCGCCCAGGCCAGACACCATACAGCCCTTCCAGACCGACCGGCCGACAGCGCATGCGGCAGGGCTTCGGTGACGCGCGGGCGGCGGGGCATGGGGTGCATCTTACTTGCACGCCCTCGGAGCCCGCGTCATCGAGTTGCCCAGCGAGGGTGGTGGAACCACCCGTGCACTGATCCAGCGCATGATGGAGCGCGCCCGCGAACTGGCGCAGCAGCCGGGTGCGTTCTACGCCGACCAGTTCAACAACCCGGACGCGGCCGACGGCTATGCCTCGCTCGCCCAGGAGCTGTGGGCCCAGACCGGAGGCAGCCTGGACGCCTTCGTGCAGTCGGTCGGTACCGCGCAATGCATCACCGGCGTCGCGCGTGGCCTGCGCGCCCGGCATCCGCGGGTGCAGGTCATCGCCGTCGAACCATCGGAATCCGCGGTGCTGTCCGGCGGTGCGCCCGGCAGCCACAAGATCGAGGGTGTGGGGCCGGGCTTCGTGGCGCCGATCTGGCGGCCGGAGGTCGCGGATGCCATCCAGACTGTCTCCACCGCCGACGCAATGGCCGTGGCGCGCCGCCTGGCGCGGGAGGAGGCGATCTTCGCCGGGACCTCGACCGGCGCCAACGTCGTCGCAGCGCTGCAGGTGGCGGCCCGGCTCGGGCCGCAGGCGACCGTCGTGACGCTGGCCTGCGACAGCGGGCTGAAGTACCTGTCGACGCCGCTGTTCAGCGCTCGCTGATCCGCGTTGCCATCGGCGCCACCACGGCCTGGCTGCCGAGACAACGAAAAGCCCCGCGGGCCAGCAGCCGGCGGGGCCAGGGGCCGGACAGCAGGGTCCGGCGGGTGGGCGCAGGGGCCCGGATTACTTGGCGGCTTCCCAGACGGCGTGCGAGTACGCGGCCTTGCCCGGGTCCTTCTTGATGACCGGCGACTCACCACCGGCCAGCAGCACCTTGACCGTACGCTCGTACGCCGCCGGCTCCAGGTAGCCCATCTTCGGCGTGTTGGCGGTCTTGATCAGCTTGGCCACGTTCTCCATCTGGCGCTTCTGCACCTTCTCGTTGGCGCTGCCGGAGGTGTCGGCCTTGACGACGATCTGCGCGGCCTCCCCCGGGTTCTTGACCGCATCGTTCCAGCCCTTGAAGGTCGCCTTCAGGAACTTGCCCATGCGCTTCACGAAGGCCGGGTCCTTCAGGTTGGACTCCAGCACGTACAGACCGTCCTCCAGCGAGGCCACGCCCTGGTCTTCGTAGTAGAAGGTGACCAGATCGCTTTCCTTGACGCCGGCGTCCACGATCTGCCAGTACTCGTTGTAGATCATCGTCGAGATGCAGGCGGCCTGGTTCTGCAGCAGCGGGTCGACGTTGAAGCCCTGCTTGAGAACCTTGATGTCCGCGTCCGGCTTCAGCTTGAGCTTGGCCATCCAGTTCAGGAACGGGTATTCGTTGCCGCCGAACCACACGCCCAGCGTCTTGCCATTCAGGTCCGCCGGCTTGGCGACACCGCTGGACTTCTTGCAGGTCAGCATCAGGCCGGAGCGGTCGAAGACCTGGGCGATGTTGACCAGCGGAACGCCCTTTTCACGGGCGGCCAGGGCGTCCGGCATCCAGTTGACGACGACGTCGGCACCCTTGCCGGCGATGACCTGCACCGGCGAGATGTCCGGGCCGCCCGGCTTGATCGTCACATCCAGGCCCTCGGCCTTGTAATACCCCTTGGCCGCGGCGACATAGTAGCCGGCGAACTGCGCTTGCGGCAGCCACTTCAGCTGCACGGTGACCTTTTCCTGCGCGGAGGCGGCAAAGCCGCTCGCGGCAAGCACCGCTGCAAGCAGGGTTTGGGTCAGGACGGAAGAACGGATCATGGGAACTCCTGGTTGATGAAACACGGACAAGGCACGGGAAACAAGCGCAAAAGGGTAAACCAGCGGGCGGCAATCGGCAACCGGGATTCACCTGAACGCTGATCTGCGTCGGATGGTGGCGTCACTTCTTGCCCCGCACCGACGGATGCCAGAAGGCGATCCGCCGCTCCAGCGCGACAAGCAAGGCATATGCCACGGAGCCCGCCACGGCGGCGACCACCACGGCCGCCCAGACCAGCGTCATGTTCATCTTGGTCGCCTCGGTCGAGATCCGGAAGCCCAGGCCGGAGGTCGGCGAGCCGAAGAACTCCGCCACGATCGCGCCAATCAGCGCCAGCGTCGCGTTCACCTTCAGCGCGCCGATCATGAAGGGCACGGCCACCGGCAGCCGCAGCGACCATAACGTGCGGCCGTAGCTGGCCGCATAGCTGTGCATCAGCTCCCGCTCGAGCCGGCTGGAGGCCTGCAGGCCGGCCAGCGTGGACACCAGCATCGGGAAGAAGGTCATCAACACGACGACGGCGGCTTTGGAAGGCCAGTCGAAACCGAACCACATCACCGCGATCGGCGCGACGCCGACCAGCGGGATCGTGCTGGTCAGCGAGGCGATCGGCAGCAGGCCACGCTGCAGGAAGGGCAGCCGGTCGATCGCGATCGCCACCAGGAAACCCAGGCTGCAGCCCAGCGTCCAGCCGATCAGCACCGCCTTGACAACGGTCTGCAGGAAGTCGTTGCCCAGGCGCGGCAGCTCGTCCAGCAGCGACTGCAGGATCAGCCAGGGGGCCGGCAGCAGCACCTGCGGCACCTCCAGCGCGACGGTGAGCAGTTGCCAGAAGTACACCACCCACACCCCGAAAACCGCGGCTGTCAGCGTGGCGTAGACCTGTCGGCCCTCTAGCCCTGCCAGACGCCGGATGCCCGCCACCGCCAGCGCGCCAAGCACCAGCGTGCCCAGCCAGAAGGTGGTGTCGACGGGCGCCTCGGCACGGCTTGCCGGCGCCATCAGCCACAGCGCCGCCAGGCCCATCGGCAACAGGACCAGCAGCCAGGTCGGCACACGCTGTGCGGGGCGAGCCGTCATGCCTGCCTCCGGTGGCGCAGCGCCAGGTGTTCGATGCCGGCCATGGCGGCCGTCAGCAGCAGGCCGAGCAGCGCCGACATCACCAGCGCCGACCAGATCTGCACCGTCTGCCCGTAATAGGAGCCGGTCAGCAGCCGGGCGCCGAGGCCGGCCTGCGCGCCGGTCGGCAGCTCCGCGACCATCGCACCGACCAGGCCGGCGGCGATGCCGACGCGCAGTGCCGGGAACAGGAAGGGCAGCGCGGCAGGCAGACGCAGCATCCACAGCGCCTGCCAGCGGGTCGCGGCATAGGTGTGCATCATTTCGGTCTCGATGACCTGGGGCGAACGCAGCCCCTGCACCATCGCCACCGTGACCGGAAAGAAGCACAGGTACATCGCGATCACCGCCTTGGGCGCCACACCGGACAGGCCCATGGTGCCCAGGATCACCAGCACGATCGGCGCGATCGCCAGCACCGGCACCGACTGCGAGGCCACGATCCAGGGCAGCAGTGCGCGGTCCAGCGTGCGGGAGTGCACGATGCAGACCGACAGCACCAGGCCCAGCAGCGTGCCAAGCACGAAGCCCACCAGCGTCGACTGGGCCGTCACCGCGACATGGAACAGCAGGTTGCGCGGCGAATCCAGCGGGTTCTCGGTCAGGCTGGTGTAGAGGTCGGCCGCCACCTGGTGCGGCCCGGGCATCACCGGGCGCTGCATGTCCAGCGTGGCAGCCACCAGGTCCTGCCAGGTCCAGGGCTTGTCCGTGGGCAGCACACGCTCGATCGCGCCCGGCGCGTTGAGCCAGATGGCCAGGCCGACCCACAGGAGCAGGATCGCCGCCAGCACCACCACGACCGGCAGACCCTGCTGCACCAGGCGTGGGCCTAGCGACGCCCGGGCCGGGCTAGTCGTGGTGGCCATCGGCCAGGGCCTCCCGCACGGCATGCGCGACCGCGACGAACTCCGGCGCGTCCCGCATGTCGAGCGTGCGGGTGTCCGGCAGCGGGGAGTCGATCACCCGCACGATGCGCCCGGGGCGCGGCGACATCACGACGATGCGGGTGGACAGGTACACCGCCTCGGCGATCGAGTGCGTGACGAACACCACGGTGCGGCGCTCGCGCTGCCACAACTGCTGCAGCTGCTCATTCAGGCGGTCGCGGGTGATCTCGTCGAGCGCGCCGAAGGGCTCGTCCATCATCAGGATGCGCGGCTCGAAGGACAGCGCGCGGGCGATCGACACCCGCTGCTGCATGCCGCCCGACAACTGCCAGGGGTACTTGCCCTCAAAGCCGGCCAGGCCGACGCGGGCCAGCTGCTCCAGCGCGATGCGCCGGCTGTCGGCCTCGCTGCGGCCCTGGATCTGCAGCGGCAGCCGGACATTGCCCAGCACCGTGCGCCACGGAAACAGCGCCGGCGCCTGGAAGACATAGCCGTAGGCCCGTGCCAGGCGCGCGTCGTGCGGCGACACGCCATTGACCCGCACCGAACCGGACGTGATGTGCTCCAGGTCGGCGATGACGCGCAGCAGGGTGGTCTTGCCGCAGCCCGAGGGGCCGATCAGCGAGACGAACTCGCCCGGGCGGATCGCCAGGTCGATGTCCGACAGCGCATGGACCGGCGCCTCCTGGGGGTTGTAGATCAGCGAGGCCTGGCGCACCTCGACCGCCAGGGTGGTGTCGGAAGCCGGGGGGGAGGAGGGCGGTGCAATCATGGGGGAGGTGCGGGTCGTGCGGGTCGGGGCAGGCCCGCCGGCGATGCAGGAATTCTAGCGTTCACCCTTGCGGTAGGGCTTCATCAGTGCCTGGGGGTAGCTGGCCTTGCGGGCCACCAGCACCAGCGCCACGATCGACAGCACATAGGGCAGCATCAGGTACATCTGGTAGGGCAGCAGCGCGTCGCCGGACTGCTGCAGCCGCAACTGCAGCGCGTCGAAGAACGCGAACAGCAGCGCTCCGAGCAGGGCCTTGCCGGGGCGCCAGGAGGCGAACACCACCAGCGCGACGCAGATCCAGCCCCGACCGTTCACCATGTTGAAGAAGAAGGCGTTGAAGGCCGACAGCGTCAGGAAGGCCCCGGCCACGCCCATCAGCGCGGAGCCGGCCACGATCGCGCCGGTGCGCACCGCTGCGACCGACACACCCTGACCTTCGGCGGCCTGCGGGTTCTCGCCGACCATGCGCACCGCCAGTCCGGCCGGCGTGCGGTACAGCACGTAGGCGGTGGCCGGCACCAGCAGCAGGGCCAGCAGCGTCAGCGGCGTCTGCTGCGCCAGCACCGGCACGCCCAGCCAGTCCATGCTGGCGAAGGGCGTGATCGTCGGGGGCGTCGTGACCTTCGGGAAGCTGACCCGGTAGCCGTAGTAGCTCAGCGCGGTGGCCAGCAGCGTGACACCCAGCCCGGCGACATGCTGCGACAGCGCCAGCCCGACCGTCAGCGCGGCATGCAGCAGCCCGAAGACGGCGCCGGTCAGCGCGGCCACCAGCACGCCGGTCCAGAGGCCGGCTCCAGCATGCACCGCCAGCCAGCCGGTGAAGGCGCCCGCGACCAGGATGCCCTCGATGCCCAGGTTCAGCACGCCGGCGCGCTCGCACAGCAGCACGCCCAGCGTGCCCAGGATGAGCGGGGTCGCGATGCGCAGCACCGCCACCCAGAAGGCCTGGTTCTGCAGGATGTCCAGGAAGTCGCTCATCGCAGGCGCACCCGGTATTGCGTCAACAGCGTGGCCACCAGCACCGACAGCAGCGAGGCGGCGACGATCACGTCGGCGATATAGGTCGGCACGCCGATCGCCCGGCTCATGCTGTCCGCGCCGACCAGCACGCCGGCGACATAGACGCTGGCCAGCACGACGCCCAGCGGATGCAGCGCCGCCAGCATCGCGATCACGATGCCGGAGTAGCCGTAGCCCGGCGACATGTCCAGCGTGACATAGCTGGTGCGGCCGGCCACCTCGATCGCGCCGGCCAGGCCGGCAAGCGCGCCGGACAGCAGCGCGACCAGCACGACCGTCCGCGTGACCGGCACGCCGGCGAACGCGGCGGCCCGGGCGTTGGCGCCCAGCGCCCGGATGTCGAAGCCCAGCACGGTGTAGCGCATCAGCACCCAGACCGCCACAGCCAGCGTCAGGCCAAACAGCAGCCCGGTATGCACGCGGGTCTGCGGAATCAGCTTGGAGAGTTCGAGCTCGCCGATCAGCGACACGCTCTGCGGCCAGCCCATCGCACCCGGGTCCTTCATCGGCCCGTCCAGCATCATCGACACCAGCAGCAGCACGATGAAGTTCAGCAGCAGCGTCGTGACGACCTCGTCCACGCCCAGCCGGGCCTTCATCAGCGCCGGCCCCAGCAGCAGCAGCGCGCCGGCCACGGCGGCGGCCAGCAGCATCAGCACGAACAGCAGGGCGGGGGGCACCTGGTCGAAGCCGGTGCCGCCATGCAGGCCGCCAACGGCGACCGCCGCCAGCGCACCGGCATACAGCTGCCCCTCGGCCCCGATGTTGAACAGCCGGGCCCGGAATGCCACGGTGGCTGCCAGCCCGGTCAGGATCAGCGGGATCGCGCGTGTGAAGGTCTCGCTGAGCGCGAACACCGAGCCGAATCCGCCCTGCAGCAGCAGCGTGTAGGTCCGCCCGACCGGTGCGCCGGCCCACAGCACCAGCAGCGCGCTGACGAGCAGCGTGAACACCACGGCCCCGACCGGTGCCAGCACGAGGGCGGCGGCGGAGGCCTGGTGGCGCTTCTCCAGCCTCATGGCGCCGCACCGGTTTCGGCGGCGCCGGCCATGGCCAGGCCGATGGCCTCGCGCGACCAGTCCTCGGCGCGCCGGGGGGGGCCCAGATGGCCGGCATGGAGCACGGCGACCTGATCGCCCAGCGTCAGCACCTCGTCCAGATCGTCCGAGATCAGCAGCACCGCGGCACCGGCGTCCCGCGCCGCGATCAGCTGGGCCTGCACATACGCCACCGCACCGATATCCAGGCCCCAGGTGGGCTGGTGCGCGACGATCAGCCGTGGCGGGACTGGCCGCTGCGGCGTGGAGTCCGGGTGCCGCAGCGCACGTCCCAGGATCAGCTTCTGCATGTTGCCGCCAGACAGCGCGCGGGCCGGCGCCGCGGCGCCGGCACCCCGCACGTCGAAGCTCTGCAGGATCGCCTCCGCATGGGCGCGGGCCGCCGTCCGGCGGATCCAGGGGCCGCGCGCGAAGTGGCGGCTGCGCAGCCGCTCTGACACCGCGTTCTCCCAGACCAGCAGGTCCCCGACGACGCCAACACCGTGCCGGTCCTCCGGAATCCGCGCAACCCCCTGCGCGACCAGTTCCGCCGGCCGCACCGGCAGGGGCCGGCCCTGGAACCGGACGGTTCCGGTGACCGCATCCCGGGTCCCGCACAGCAGCTCGGCCAGCGCCACCTGGCCGTTGCCGGACACGCCGGCAATCGCCGTGATCTCGCCGCCACGCAGGCGCAGCGACACGTCGCGCAGCTGCTCCCGGCCTGGCGCGGTGTGGACCCCCCGCAGCTCACAGACGGTGTCGGCCACGACGGTGCTCGGGCGCCGCTGTGGCAGCTCGATTGCGTGGCCGACCATCCACTGGGCCAGCTGGGCCTGGGTGGTCTCGCCGGCGCGCGCCTCGGCGACCAGCCGCCCGGCGCGCAGCACCGCGATCCGGTCGGACACGCGCAGCACCTCGGCGAGCTTGTGGCTGATGAAGATGATCGACAGGCCCTGGGCGACCATCTGCCCGAGCACCGCGAACAGTGCCTCGCTCTCCTGGGGTGTCAGCACCGCGGTCGGCTCGTCCAGGATCAAAATCCGCGCGCCACGGTACAGCGCCTTCAGGATCTCGACGCGTTGCCGTTCACCGACCGACAGCGTGCCGACGCGGGCCAGCGGATCGACTGCCAGCCCGAACTGCCGGGCCACCGCGTCCAGCCGGGCCCGCGCGGCGCGCCGGCGTGTGAACAGCTGCCACAGCGGCTCCGAACCCATCATGACGTTGTCCAGCACGGTCAGGTTGTCCGCCAGCGTGAAATGCTGGTGCACCATGCCGATGCCCGCGGCGAGGGCCGCGCGCGGATCCCCGGGGGGCAGTGGCTGGCCGAACACGCGGATGTCGCCGGCGTCGGCCACATAGTGGCCGAACAGGATCGACACCAGCGTGGACTTGCCGGCGCCGTTCTCGCCCAGCAGCGCCAGCACCTCGCCGCGCGCCAGCGACAAGGAGATGGCGTCGTTGGCCACCAGGCTGCCGAAGCGCTTGGTGATGCCGGTGAGCTGGAGGGCGGTCTCGGACACGGAGCGGCTCAAAAAAAAGACACCCCGGTGCCGGGGTGTCCTGGCCGGCCAGGTGGCGGACTCACTTCATCGTGGACTTGGGTTGGCTGTCGTCCACCTTGACGGTGAACTTGCCCTCGGCGATGGCCTTCTCCTTGGCGCGCATCTTGGCCACGACCTCGGCCGGGATCTTCTTCTCGAAGGTGCCCAACGGCGCCAGCGACGAACCCTTGTGCTTCATCATCGAGTAGGGGCCGTAGTCCTCCGCCGTGAACTTGCCCTCACGGACCAGCTTGATCGCGCGGTCGGCGGTGGGCTCGAAATGCCACAGGGCCGATGCAACCACGGTGTCCGGGTACTTGTCCTGCGTGTTGATGACATTGCCGATCGCGAGCTTGCCCTTCTCCTTGGCCGCGTCGCTGACGCCGAAGCGCTCGGCGTACATCACGTCGGCACCCTTGTCGATCATCGCGAAGGCGGCTTCCTTGGCTTTCGGCGGGTCGAACCAGCTGTTGATGAAGCTCACGCTGAACTCGACCTTGGGGTTGATCTCCTTCGCGCCGGCCATGAAGGCATTCATCAGCCGGTTGACCTCCGGGATCGGGAAGCCGCCGACCATGCCGATCTTGTTGCTCTTGGTCATGCCGCCGGCGATCATGCCGCTCAGGTAGGCCGGATCCTGGATGTAGTTGTCGAACACGCTGAAGTTGGGCGCCTGCGGCTTGTTCGAGGAGCCCATCAGGAAGGCGACCTTCGGGAAGTCCTTGGCCACCTTGCGGGCCGCCGTCTCGACGCCGAAGGCCTCGCCGACGATCAGCATGCTGCCGCCGGTGGCGTATTCGCGCATCACGCGCTCGTAGTCGGCGTTGGCGACGTTCTCGCTGGCCTTGTATTCGATCTCGCCGCGCGCCTCGGCCGCCTTCAGCGCCTGGTGCAGGCGGCCGGCCCATTGCTGCTCAAAGGGCACGGTGTAGATGCCGGCGACCTTGAGCTTGGCCTGGGCAAGCGCGATGGCGGGCGCGAGGACGGCAGCGGCGGTGGCGAGAGCCACCAGGTGGCGGCGGTTCAGTGTTGTCATCGATTCAGATCTCCATGGCGTTGAAAGAA
>JAEUOX010000417.1 GCA_016790475.1 Rhodoferax sp.
GTTCGCGCCGGCGGCGCATGGGTCGGTGCTGATCCCGGGCAGCCTGCCGCTGTGGACGGCGCTGCTCGCGCTGCTGGTGCTGGGCACGCCGATCACACCGGCCCGCGCGCTGGGCCTGGCGTTGATCGTCGGTGGCGATGCACTGGTGGGGGGCGCCAGCCTGCTGCAGGCGCTGCAGGGCGGCACCGTCTGGCAGGGCGACCTGATCTTCGTGCTGGCCGCGATGTGCTGGGCGACCTACAGCGTGCTGGCGCGCAAGCTGGCGCTGGACGCCTTGCGCGGCACGGTGGCGATCACCGTCTTCGCATTCTTCTGCTTCATGCCGGTGTATCTGCTGCTGGTCGGCACCGGCCTGCTGTCGGCCGGGCTGCTGCAGGCTTCCTGGGGCGCGGTGCTGTTCCAGATGGGGTTCCAGGGGGTCGGCTCGGTGGCCATCGCCGGCGTCACGTTCACCCGGATGATCCAGCAATTCGGGCCGGTGCGCTCCACGATGATCACCGCGCTGGTGCCCGGGCTCTCGGCACTGGGCGCGGTGCTGCTGCTCGGCGAGCCGCTGCACTGGAACCTGGCGCTGGGCCTGGTGCTGGTGTCGGTGGGCATCGTGTTCGGCGTGCGCAGCACGGCGGTGGTGCCGGTGCGGAGCCAGCCCGCATGAGCACCGCCGGGCCGCCCCAAGGTGCTCAGCACCGCAGCGCGCAGCGCGAAGGTACTCCAGTGACCCTGTTGGCCTTCGATACCAGCACCGAGGCGATGTCCATCGCATTGGGCGACGCGCAGCAGGTCTGGCAGCACACCGCTGCGGGCGGAGCCCAGGCCTCCGCGACGCTGATTCCGTCGGTGCTGGCCCTGATGGCCGAGGCCGGCAAGGGCTGGGGCGACCTGCAGGCCATTGCATTCGGCAGCGGGCCGGGGGCCTTCACCGGGCTGCGTACCGCCTGTTCGGTGGCGCAGGGGCTGGCCTTCGGCGCTTCGCTGCCGGTGCTGCCGGTGGATACGCTGCTGGCGGTGGCCGAGGAGGCGCGTACCTTGCAGTCGCCACCATCCGGCGCACCCCTGCAGGTGATGGCGCTGCTGGACGCCCGCATGGACGAGATCTACGCCGCCGCCTACCGGCACGACGGCCTGGCCTGGGTGGCCTGCAGCCCGCTGCGTGTGGCACGCCCGGAGGATCTGTGCCTGCCCGACAGCTGGCGCGCCGAGGAGGTGCTGCTGGCCGGCAACGTGTTCGACACCTACGGCACCCGGCTGGGCTTCGCACCGGCCGCGCGCCGCTGCGCCGCGCTGCCCACCGCCACCGCGATGCTGCGTCTGGCACCCGCGCTGCTGGCCCAGGG
>JAEUOX010000424.1 GCA_016790475.1 Rhodoferax sp.
ACGCCGCGCACCTCGGCATCGACGGCGTCGGCCTGGCCGTCGGTTGCCAGCGCAAAACGCAGGCAGCGCCGCTCGCCGGCCAGCGTGCGCCACAGGCCGCTGTACGCATCGGACTGCGGAAACACCGCCACGCCGTCGGCCGGCAGCGCGGCGATCACCGCGCCGTTCTCCCGGGCCACCGCTTCCACCGTGGCCATGAACTCCAGGTGCTCGCGCTGCGCGTTGTTGACCAGCGCCACCGTCGGGCGGGCCAGTGCCGCGAGCCGCGCGATCTCGCCCGGATGGTTCATGCCGAGTTCCAGCACCGCGACCCGGTGGCTCGCGCGCAGGCGCAGCAGCGTCAGCGGCACGCCGATGTCGTTGTTGAAGTTGCCTTGCGTGGCCAGGGACGCCTGGCTTTTCCAGGAACGCAGGATCGACGCCAGCATCTGCGTCACGGTGGTCTTGCCGTTGGAGCCGGTGACCGCGATCAGCGGCAGCCGGAACTGCTGGCGCCAGCCGCTGGCCAGCGCGCCGAGCGCCGCCAGCGTGTTGCCGACCTCCAGGCCGCTGAGTCCGGCCTCGGCCAGCCCGGCGCCGGGGTGGCAGAGCGCCGCCACGGCGCCGTTCTCCCGGGCCTGCGCCAGGAACTGGTTCGCGTCAAAGCGCTCGCCCTTCAGCGCGACGAACAGGTCGCCCGGCTCCAGTGTGCGTGTGTCGCTGTGGACCCGCTGCACCACGGTGCCCAGGTCGCCGACCGGCGTGGCGCCGGGCAGCCATTGCAGGGCCTGGGCCAGCGTCATCATGCGGCCACCCCCTGCGCAGCGCCCTGCGCCTGGCGCGCCGCGAGCGCCTGCTGGACATGCGCGGCATCCGTGAAGGGCAGGCGCTGCCCGGCGATCTCCTGCGTGGCCTCGTGGCCCTTGCCGGCGACCAGCACCACGTCACGGGCGTCCGCGGCCGCCAGCGCCTGCCGGATGGCCCGGGCCCGGTCGGCCTGCAGCTGGACCTGGCCGTGCCCGGCGAGCCCGGGCAGGATCTGCTGCAGGATGGCCAGCGGGTCCTCGCTGCGCGGGTTGTCGCTGGTCAGGATCACCCGGTCCGCCCCCTGGGCCACGGCGGCGCCCATCAGCGGCCGCTTGGCCGGGTCGCGGTCACCGCCGCAGCCGAACACGCACCACAGCTGCCCGCCGCGCGCCCGGGTCACCGGACGCAGCGCGGCCAGCGCCTGCACCAGCGCATCGGGCGTATGGGCATAGTCGACCACGGCCATCGGCTGGCCGGGCAGCGCGACGCACTGCATGCGCCCCGGCACCGGCTGCAGCGCGCGGCAGGCGTCGACCGCCTCGGCCAGCGACAGGCCCAGCGTGCGCAGCGTGGCCAGCACGCCCAGCAGGTTGGACACGTTGTAGTGACCGATCAGCGCGGTCTCGATGCGGTGCGATGCGCCCGCCTCCTGCAGCGTGAAGGCCATGCCGCTGCCGGTGTCCTGCAGCGCGCTGGCCTGCAGCCGGGCCGGCACGCTGCGCGAGACGGTCCACAGGTCCAGCCCGCGGCCCGCCAGCGCGGCGGCAAGTTCCGCGCCGTGCGGGTCATCGATGTTGACGACCGCGGCCTGCAGGCCCGGCCAGGCGAACAGGCGCTGCTTGGCCTGCCAGTAGGCCTGCATCGTGCCGTGGTAGTCCAGGTGGTCCTGCGTCAGGTTCGTGAAGATGGCGGTCCGGATGCGAACGCCGCCCAGCCGGTGGTCCTCGATGCCGATCGACGAGGCCTCGATCGCGCAGGCGGTGGCGCCGGCATCGGCGAAGCTGCGCAGGCTGCCCTGCAGCAGTACCGCGTCCGGCGTCGTCAGGCCGGTCGGGCGCAGCCCGTCGAGCGCAGCACCGGCGGCCGACGGAAAGCCGACGCCCAGCGTGCCCACCATTGCGCAGCGCCGCGCAGCGAGCGCCTGCGCCAGCCACCAGACGGTGGAGGTCTTGCCATTGGTGCCGGTCACGGCCAGCACGTCGAGCTTCTCGGAAGGGGCGTCGTGGAAGGCTCCGGCCACCGCGCCGCTGTGGGCCTTGAGCGCCGGCAGCGCGGCGATGCGCGCATCGTCGAAGCCGAAGGCCTCGGCGCCCGCAGCCTCGACCAGGCAGGCCGCCGCGCCCTGCGCGAGTGCCGTGCGCACATGGCTGCGCGCGTCCTGGCGGGCGCCAGGCCAGGCGATGAAGCCGTCGCCCGGCTGCAGCGCGCGGCTGTCGGTGCGCAGCGTGCCGCGCACCTGCGTGCGCAGCCACTCGGCGGCCTCCTGCGGGGTGGACAGCGTGCGCAGCGTCACATGCTCTCCTCGACTGCGGTCACGATCTGCGGCTTGACCGCCATGTCGGGCTGCACGCCCATCAGCCGCAGGCTCTGCTGCACCACCTCGCTGAACACCGGCGCGGCGACCAGGCCGCCGAAGTGCTGGCCGTTGCTGGGCTCGTCGATCATGACCGCGACGATGACGCGCGGCTTGTCGATCGGCGCCATGCCGGTGAACCAGGAGCGGTACTTGTTCGTGGCGTAGCCCTTGCCCACCTGCTTGTGGGCCGTGCCGGACTTGCCGCCGACGGAGTAGCCGATCGTCTGCGCCAGCGGACCGGTTCCGCCGGGGGCCGCGGCCATCTGCAGCATCCGGCGCACCGCCTTGGCCGTCTCCGGCGAGAACACCCGGTGGCCGGCGGCCGGCGCGTCGGTCTTGAGCATCGTGACCGGCACCACCTCGCCGTCGTGCGCGAACGCGGTGTAGGAGTGCGCCATCTGGAACAGCGAGGCCGACAGGCCGTAGCCGTAGGACATCGTCGCCTGCTCGACCGGGCGCCAGGTCTTCCAGGGGCGCAGCCGGCCCGGCACCGCGCCGGGGAACTGCACCTGCGGCTTCTGCCCGTAGCCCAGCGCGGTGTAGGTGTTCCACATCTCCTGCGGCGCCATCTTCTGAGCGATCTTCAGCGCGCCGACATTGCTGGACTTCTGGATCACGCCCTCGACGGTCAGCGCGCCGTAGTTGTGCGTGTCGCTGATCGTGAAGCCGCCGAGCTGGTAGCGCCCGGGCGCGGTGTCGATCACGGTGGACGGCGTCACGCGGCCGGCCTCCAGCGCCATCGCGATCGTGATCGGCTTCATCGTCGAGCCGGGCTCGAAGGTGTCGGTCAGCGCGCGGTTGCGCAACTGCTCGCCGGACAGGTTGCGCCGCTTGTCCGGCACATAGCTGGGGTAGTTCGCCAGCGCCAGCACCTCGCCGGTCACCGCGTCGAGCACCACCACGCTGCCGGCGCGGGCCCTGTTCTTCTCGACCGCGTCGCGCAGCTTCTGGTACGCGAAGAACTGCACCTTGCTGTCCAGGCTCAGCTGCAGGTCGCGGCCGTCCACCGGCGGGATCTGCTCGCCGACCGACTCGACCACCTGGCCAAGCCGGTCCTTGATGACGCGGCGCGAGCCGGCGCGCCCGGCCAGTTCCTTCTCGAACGTGAGCTCCACGCCCTCCTGGCCGATGTCCTCGACATTCGTGAAGCCCACCACATGCGCGGCCGCCTCGCCCTCCGGGTACTGGCGCTTGTATTCCTTGCGCTGGTAGACACCCTTCAGGTTGAGCTCGGCGATGGCCTTGGCCACCGGCTCGTCCACCTGGCGCTTGAGCCAGACGAAGGTCTTGTCCTCGTCCTCCAGCTTGCGCTGCAGGTCGGCCAGCGGCATCTCCAGCAGCTTGGCAAGCTGGCGCAGCGTGGCCTCGTCGCGCGGCACGTCCTCCGGGATGGCCCAGATGCTGGGCGACGGAATGCTGGAGGCCAGGATCAGGCCGTTGCGGTCGATGATCCGGCCGCGTGTGGCCGGGATCGGCAGCGTGCGCGCGAAGCGCACCTCGCCCTGGCGCTGGTAGAAGTCATTGGCGATGACCTGGATGTACACCGCACGCGAGGCCAGGCCGACGAAGGCCAGCGCGACCGCCGCGACGATGAACTTGCTGCGCCAGACCGGCGTGCGGCTGGCCAGCAGCGGGCTGGAGGTGTAGGGGATGCTGCGGCTGCTCACCGGACGACTCCCGACGTGGCGCGTGCCGGCGTTCCCACCGTGCCGGTGTCGGCAGCGGCCGGCTCGGCATAGGTGGCGTAGGTGGTGATCGCCGGCGTGGCGGAGCGCATCTGCAGCTTCTCGCGTGCGAGCTTCTCGACGCGCAGCGGCGTGGCCTGCGCGCGCTTCTCGACCTGCAGCCGCTCGTTCTCCAGCTCCAGGCGATGGGCCTCGGCCACGGCGCGGTCCAGGTCGGTGAACAGGCGCCGCGACTCGTACTGCACCCGCACGAGGTACAGCGCACTGGCGATCACGGCCAGCAGCAGGACCAGGTTCAGGCGCGTCATGCGGCCACCGTCCTGCGCGCGACGCGCATGATCGCGCTGCGCGCGCGCGGGTTGGCCGCCACCTCGGTGGCGGACGGGCGCACCCGGCCGCGTGCCTCCAGGCGCATCGGGGCGGGGGTGGCGAACGGGGCGCGCCGGTCGTACTGCGCACGCGAATGCGCCGCAATGAACTGCTTGACGATGCGGTCTTCCAGCGAATGGAAGCTGATCACGACCAGCAGACCCATGGGTTGCAAGACATCCAGGCAGGCCGTCAGCGCGTGTTGCAGCGCTTCAAGCTCGGCGTTGATGAAAATCCGAAAAGCCTGAAATGTGCGCGTCGCAGGGTTCTGGCCCGGCTCGCGGGTTTTGACCGTGTCAGCCACGAGCTGGGCCAGCTCGGTGGTGGTTGAAATTGGGCCCCGTTCCTGTCGGCGAGCAACAATCGCCTTTGCAATGGGGCCAGCAAACCGTTCCTCACCATAGTCACGAATCACCTCCGCAATCTGGCTGGCGGGCGCGGTTTCCAGCCACTGCGCGACGCTCTGGCCGCGGGAGGTGTCCATGCGCATGTCCAGCGGGCCCTCGAACCGGAAACTGAATCCCCGCGATGCATCGTCGAGCTGGGGCGAACTGACGCCCAGATCCATCAGCACGCCGGCCAGCGAGCCGGCCGGCAGCGTGGCCAACTGCTCGAAGCCCTCGTGCCGGATCGTGAAGCGGGCATCGGTGATCTGCGCCGCTTCCCGGACGGCGGCCGGGTCCTTGTCGAAGGCCAGCAGCCGGTCGGCCGGGCCCAGGCGGGACAGGATCAACCGGCTGTGGCCGCCCCGGCCGAACGTGGCATCCACGAAGTTGCGCCCGGGCGAGGCCGGGCCGGCGGGCGGTGCGTCGCTCAGCAGCGCATCGACCGCCTCGTCCAGCAAAACGGTGGTGTGGGTCCAGCCAGTGTTCACGCCGGGCCTTCAAAAGGAGAATTCCTTGAAGACATCGGGCATCTCGCCCTGCAGGGCCTCGGCCTCCTTGGCTTCGTAGGTGGCCCGGTCCCAGAGCTCCAGGTGGTTGCCCATGCCCAGCAGCATGGTGTCGCGGGTGATGCCTGCCGCCTGGCGCAGTTCGGGGGAGACCAGCACGCGGCCGGTGCCGTCCATTTCCACGTCCATCGCGTTGCCCAGGAAGATGCGCTTCCACCACTGGGCCGACATCGGCAATGCGGCGACCCGCTCGCGGAACTTCTCCCATTCCGCCCGCGGAAACACCATCAGGCAGCCGTGCGGATGGCGGGTGATCGTCAGCTGTCCGCCGTCGGGGCCACCCAGCGCGTCACGATGCCGTGTGGGCACCGACAGGCGGCCCTTGGCATCCAGACTGAGTGACGAAGCCCCTTGAAACACGACGACAAACCCCCCGACAGTGGTGAACCGTGCAGAAATGGCTTCGTCTGGCACGAAATACCACTAAATTGCACTTTTTTGCACTGTAGCAGCAAAAGCAAGGTTTGCAATCCCTGTCGCGACAAAATTTTCCAATGAAATCAATGACTTAGAAGCAGTTTTTGACCTAACGCACGTCAAAAATCGTTCTAAATGAAGGACTTAGCGGGGCTTGTGAAAGTAGTGCGTGAAGCCCCGCCCGCACGGCTACAGGATGTAGCGCGACAGGTCCTGGTCCTGGCTCAGTTCACCCAGGCGGCTGTTGACATAGGCCGCATCCACGGTGATCGTCTGCCCGCCGAGCTCGGTGGCGTCGAAGCTGACGCCTTCGAGCAGCCGCTCCATCACGGTCGCCAGCCGGCGCGCACCGATGTTCTCGGTGCGCTCATTGACCTCGTAGGCGATCTGCGCGAGCCGGGTCACGCCATCGGGCTCGAACGCGACTGTGACCTGCTCGGTGGCCAGCAGCGCCTGGTACTGCTTGACCAGCGACGCATGGGTCTGTGTCAGGATGGATTCGAAATCCTGCACCGACAGCGACTGCAGCTCGACACGGATCGGAAAGCGCCCCTGCAGCTCCGGGATCAGGTCGCTCGGCTTGCTGAGGTGGAAGGCGCCGGACGCGATGAACAGGATGTGGTCGGTGCGCACCATGCCGTACTTGGTGGACACGGTCGTGCCCTCCACCAGCGGCAGCAGGTCGCGCTGCACGCCCTGGCGCGAGACCTCGGCGGAGGTGCTCTCGGAGCGGGAGGTGACCTTGTCGATCTCGTCGATGAACACGATGCCGTTCTGCTCCGCTGCGTGCAGCGCCTGCGTCTTGATGTCGTCCTCGTTGACGAGCTTGGCCGCCTCCTCGTCCTGCAGCAGCTTGAGCGCCTCGTCGATGCGCAGCTTGCGCGTCTGGCGCTTGTGGCCCCCCATCTGGCCGAACATGCTGCGCAGCTGCTCCGTCATCTCCTCCATGCCGGCCGGGCCCATGATCTCCAGCGACTGGCGCGCCTCGGCCAGGTCGATCTCGATCTCCCGGGCGTCGAGCTGGCCTTCGCGCAGCTTCTTGCGGAACACCTGGCGCGCGGTGCCTTCCGGCGCCTCCAGGGCCCGCGTGATGCTGCTCTCGCCACGGGGCGGCGGCACCAGGATGTCCAGGATGCGCTCCTCGGCCGCGTCCTGCGCCCGGGCGCGCACCTTGCGCTTCTCGGACTCACGCGTCTGCTTGACGGCGACATCGGCCAGATCCCGGATGATCGTGTCGACGTCCTTGCCGACATAACCGACCTCGGTGAACTTCGTCGCCTCGACCTTGATGAAGGGTGCATCCGCAAGTCGCGCGAGACGGCGCGCGATCTCGGTCTTGCCGACCCCGGTGGGGCCGATCATCAGGATGTTCTTCGGCGTGATCTCGCCGCGCAGGCCGGGTTCGACCTGCTGGCGCCGCCAGCGGTTGCGCAGCGCGATGGCGACCGCGCGCTTGGCCTGGTGCTGGCCGACGATATGCCGGTCCAGCTCGTGCACGATCTCCCGGGGCGTCAGTGCGGACATGGTGATGCGAAAGGTGAGGGCGATGCACCACTGCCGTTCAGGGCAGGGTCTCGATCGTGTGGTGCATGTTGGTGTAGATGCACAGCTCGCCGGCGATCTCGAGCGACTTGCGCACGATGTCGGCCGCCGGCAGTTCGGTGTTCTTCAGCAGTGCCACGGCGGCCGCCTGCGCGTACGCGCCGCCCGAGCCGATCGTGACGATGCCGTTCTCCGGCTCCAGCACGTCGCCGTTGCCGGTGATGATCAGCGAGGCGTCCTTGTCCGCCACCGCGAGCATCGCTTCCAGGCGGCGCAGCACGCGGTCCGTGCGCCAGTCCTTCGTGAGCTCGATCGCCGCACGCACCAGGTGGCCCTGGTGCTTCTCCAGCTTGGCCTCAAAGCGCTCGAACAGCGTGAACGCATCCGCGGTCGCGCCGGCAAAGCCGGCCAGCACCTTGCCGTGGTAGAGCTTGCGCACCTTGCGGGCCGAACCCTTGACGACGATGTTGCCCAGCGTGACCTGGCCGTCGCCGCCGATGGCGACCTCGCTGCCGGCGGGCGTCGTGCGCCGCACGCTGATGATGGTGGTTCCGTGGAATTGTTCCATGGGGAGGGGGCGTTGGATCAGGCCGGGCGCGGGCCGGCGCAGGCCGGACGCGTGCCGTGGCGGGTCAGTTGGAACGCAGCACCACGCGCGCGTGCTCGTCGATGCCGATCACATGGAAGAAGGCCGCGACAAGCCGGTGCAGTTCGCGGAACTGCACATGGCAGCCCTCGCCCTGGCGGGTCGCGACCCAGTTGAGGATGCTGCCGGCGGCCGAGAAGTCCACGCGGATCAGGTTGGCGCAGGAGACGACCAGACGATCCCCGCCCTGGCGCACCGCCTCCAGCCGAGCCAGCGCCTCGGTAGCCTCGCCGAGGATCTCGCCGGCGAGCTCCACCACCGCGGCCGGTGCGGAGTCGTAGCCCATCGGCATCGTCAGGCCCTGGCTGTCCGGGGCATCGGCCATCGGGTGGATCTCGGAGTCCGGGGCATCGCTGCGGGCCTCGACCGCGCGGGCGTCGGCGGCTTCGTCGACATAGCTGCAGCGCACGTCCTGCCAGGCCGGCGGGGAGACCTCGAAGGTGACGCAGTACTCCAGCGCGACGAGCTCGAAGTCGTCCTGCAGCCCCAGGATGCGCAGCAGGTCCATGCGCAGCTGCCAGGCTGTCTGACTGACGCTCTTGTTGCCCGCGGGCGTGGCGCCGCGCAGCAGCCGCTCCAGGTTCGCGGCGTTGCGGAAGCGCAGCTGGACCGGGCTGGCAGCCCACTGGCGCACGACAGCGGCCAGCGGCGTGATCGCATTGGCTGCCAGCGTCTCGGTCGCGCCCCAGTCGATGAACCAGGGCGACGGCGCATTCGCCAGGGCCAGCTGCAGGTCATCCACGCCAGACTGCGTGAAATGGGTCGGGCTGCACCAGACCGGCTCTTCCTCGAGCCGCGACGGAATCGTGCGTTCCGCCGCACTGCCGGCCTTGACGCCCAGCAGCTCGGGCATCGAGAACCAGGCCGGTGCGGAGCGGCCGAAGCGCTCGGCAAAATCCAGCGCCACGCTGTCGAAGCGGGCCTGCTGGCCGGTGGCGCGGTACAGGTCGAACAGCGCCGCACTCCAGACGGCGGTCTGCTCCGGGCTCGCGGCGGAGGACTGCAGCGCTTCGACCAGGGCTGCTTCGGCGCCCGCGTCATCGCCATTCGCGAAACGGATCGCCGCCTCCTCCAGGTCGGAGTCGGTGGTGACCTCGATCGCCTCCAGTGCAAACGACTGGGACGGCGCGAAGCCGCCACGCTCCGGGCTGCGTGCAGGCGCCGGCGCCGGTGCGGGCGCCGGTTTCGACACTTCCCTGGCGGCCGACGCAGCGTAGGCAGAGCTGGTCTGCGTGGCGATGAAGTCCGCCGACGCGGGTTGTGCCGACTCCGGCACCATCGGCGCGAGCTTGGTCGGCGCGTAAGCGTTGTCGGCCACCTGCGCTTCCTTGCGCGGCGGCGGCGGGGCCGGGGCGATCGGCGCCTGGGCCGTCACCACACCGGCATTGGCCGGCTTGCCGCCATCGCCCTTGCCCTGCCACCACTGGTTGGACATCTGGGCTTCGATCTCGTCGATCTTCTTGATCGTGCTGGCCCGCTCGCCCGGGTTGGACGGCATGCTGCTCTGGAAATAGGAGGGCCGCCCGGCCAGATCGGCATTGGCGGCGCTCGGATCCCGGTTGCGCAGTTTGCGCAGCTGGTCGAACTCGCGGCGGCGGACGAAGTCGTTCTGCCGCTTGCGCTCGATCATTTCCTTGAGCGCCTGCTTGCTGTAGCCGTTCTCCGGCTCCGGGTCCTGCTTGTCGAGATCGGTCCAGTTGGTCGTCGGGTTGCGGACGAACTTGGCCACCTTCGACAGCAAACCGGAGCCGTTGTTGTCCTTGGTGGCCATGGTGATGCTCCGCTCAGTCCCCGAACATCTTCTGCTTGAGCTCCCGGCGCTGCTGCGCTTCCAGCGACAGCGTGGCCGTGGGGCGGGCCAGCAGCCGGCCGACGCCGATCGGTTCGCCGGTTTCGTCGCAGTAGCCGTAGTCACCGGCATCGATGCGGGCGATCGACTGCTCGATCTTCTTGAGCAGCTTGCGCTCGCGGTCGCGGGTGCGCAGCTCGAGCGCGTGCTCCTCCTCGATCGTGGCGCGGTCGGCCGGGTCCGGCACGACCACGGTGTCCTCGCGCAGGTGCTCGGTGGTTTCGCCGGCACTGTTCAGGATGTCGCGCTTGAGCATCGTCAGCTTCAGCCGGAAGGCCGCCAGCTGCTTCTCGTTCATGTACTCCGAGTCCGGCATCGCGAGCAGCTCGGCGTCCGTCAGCTGCTCGACCGGCTTGGTCTTCCAGTTGTTGGCCAGCTTCGGATCCTTGCGGGCGGCCGAAGGCAGCGGCGGCACGATCATCGGCGCGGCGGCCAGCTGCATGTAGCTGGACTTGGCGGCGGTCGAGGCCACCGACTGCGCCATCGACGGCACCGTCAGCGAGGCCAGGCGCGAGGACGGACGGCCGGCGCGCTGGGTCAGCGGTGCGGGTGCCTCGGCGGCCGGCTTGGCGGCCTCGGCGACGGGGGCCGGAGCCGCCGGGCGGGGCTTGGCCGCAGCGGGCGGCGGGCTGGCGACGGCCGGCTTGGCGGCCGGTGCGGGAGACTTGGTGGTACTTGCAGAAGGCATCTTGGATTTCGGGGATTCCGGGGGAGGGCTGCTCGCGGCGGCAGGCCGGGCCGCGGGCTTGGCCGCGGGGGTCGTCCTGGGCGCCGGCGCAGCCGGTGTCTTGGCGGGAGCCTTGGGGGCGGGGGCGGTCTTCGCCGCCGTCTTGACCGCCGGCTTGGCCGGTGCCTTGGCCGAAGTCGTGCCGGATTTGGCGCCAGCCTTGGCCGGCGGCGACTTCGTCTTGGCCGGTGCAGGGGCGGGCTTGGCGGTTTTCCCGGTCATGGCTTTCAATTCTCGACTCCTGGCAGGATCTTCCAGCTCGGGTGGTCAGCGGCAGCGGACCACCATGTCGTCTGACCGACAGCGGCCGGCGGGGGCCTGCGTGCTGCCGGGCCGGGCGGGTTCCCCCGCTCCGGCGCGCGAGTGTACAGGCAATGGCCCCGGGTTCGGCTGCGCGCCGGCAGATTCGCTGTCTGCCGGACGCGGACGGTGCGCGCCGCGGCTCAGACCAGGCACTGTTCCATCCCCTGCAGGAACACGTCCTGGGGCAGGTCGATGCCGATGAACACCATCTTGCTGATGCGCTTCTCGCCGCTCTGCCAGGCCGGGCCGAGGTCGCTGCCCATCAGCTGGTGCACGCCCTGGAAGATCACCTTGCGCTCGGTGCCCTTCATATGGAGCACGCCCTTGTAGCGCAGCATGCGCGGGCCGTAGATGTTGACGATCGCGCCCAGGAAGTCCTCCAGCTTGGCCGGGTCGAAGGGCCGCTCCGACTTGAACACGAAGCTCTTGACGTCGTCGTCATGGTGGTGATGGTGCCCGTGGCCGTCACCATGCTTGTGCGAGGGGTGGTCGCAGTGCTCGCCATGCACATGGTCATGGTCGTGGTGGTCGTGGTCGTCTTCCTTCAGGAAGTCCGGGTCGATGTCGAGCTTGGTGTTCAGGTTGAAGCCGCGCAGATCGAACACCTTGGCCAGCGGCACCTCGCCGAAATGCACCGTCTGCTGCGGCGCCCGCGGGTTCATGTGCTTGATCCGGTGGATCAGCGCTTCGACGTCGTCCTTGGCGACCAGGTCGGACTTGCTGATGAAGATCTGGTCGGCAAAACCGATCTGCCGGCGCGCCTCCTGCCGGTCGTTGAGCTGGCTGACCGCATGCTTTGCGTCCACCAGCGTCAGGATCGAGTCCAGCAGGTAGCTCTCTGCAATCTCGTCGTCCATGAAGAAGGTCTGCGCCACCGGACCCGGGTCGGCCAGGCCGGTGGTCTCGATGACGACGCGCTCGAAATCCAGCTCGCCGCGGCGCTTCTTGTCGGCCAGGTCATGCAGCGTGCTGCGCAGGTCTTCCCGGATCGTGCAGCAGATGCAGCCGTTGCTCATCTGGATGATCTGTTCCTTGACATCGGTTACCAGGATGTCGCTGTCGATGTTCTCCTCGCCGAATTCGTTCTCGATCACGGCGATCTTCTGGCCGTGGGCTTCGGACAGGACCCGCTTGAGCAGCGTGGTCTTGCCCGAGCCGAGGAATCCGGTCAGGATGGTGGCGGGAATGAGGCTCATGGGGACTCCAGTCGGAAGTTGGTCGGCCGCGACGCGCCGGCCGGGCCGTGGCGCGCGCCGGACGGCGGCGCATCGACAAAGGTGGGGAGTTTAAGCGCGATTTCCAGAGCCGGTCACATGCGCATCAGCACCAGGCCCTTGAGGTACTCGCCCTCGGGAAAACGCACCGTCATCGGGTGGTCCGGCGCGCCGCCGAGCCGCTCCTGGATGTAGGCATCGACGCCGGCATCGATGCCGGCACCGGCCACGATCTTGTGGAACAGGTCGGCGCTGATGCCGCCAGAGCAGGAGAACGTGAACAGCACGCCCCCCGGCTGAAGCAGACCCAGCGCCAGCCGGTTGATGTCCTTGTAGGCCCGCGCTGCCCGTTCGGCATGCGTGACAGTGGGCGCAAACTTTGGGGGATCCAGCACGATCGCGTCGAAGCGCCGCCCCTCGGCCTGAAACTGCCGCAGCCGGGCATTCACGTCGGCCTCGATGAAACTCGCCCGCCCGGCATGGAAGCCGTTGCGGGCGACGTTCTCCTGTGCCAGCGCGAGGGCGGGCCCGGAGGAATCCACCGAGGTCACCTGGCCCGCACCGCCGGCGAGCGCCGCCACCGTGAAGCCGCCGGTGTAGCAGTAGCAGTTCAGCACGTCCTGCAGGCCCAGTCGGCGCACCGTCGCGGCGAAGCGGGCGCGGCTCTCGCGCTGGTCCAGGTAGTAGCCGGTCTTGTGGCCCTGCGCGATGTCCAGGCCCAGCGTCCAGCCGTGTTCGCGCAAAGTCAGCGCGGTCGGCCCGTCGCCGCGCAGCCAGCCGGTGCTGGGCGGCAGGGCTTCCAGGCCGCGGCTGCTGGTGTCGGAGCGCTCGTACAGGCGCTGCAGCCCGGTTTCGGCCAGCAGCGCGTCGGCCAGCACCGGCTTCCAGCGTTCGGCGCCGGCCGACAGGAACTGGGCGACCAGCGTGTCGCCATAGCGGTCCACGACCAGCCCGGGCAGGCCATCGGCCTCGCCATGCACCAGCCGCATCGCATCGCTCGGGATGTCGAAGCGGGCCCGGGCGCGCAGCGCGGTGGCACAGCGGCTCCGCAGGAAGGCCGCGTCGATGCGCTGGTCCTGCTGGAAGCTCCAGACCCGGGCCCGGATCCGGGAGGCCGGGCTGAAGGCGGCCCAGGCCAGGAACTGCCCGTCATGGGCTTCGACCCGGACGGTTTCACCAGCGTCGGCGCCACCGCGGGCGATCGCGGATTCGAAGATCCACGGGTGGCCCTTGCGCAGCGAGCGCTCCTTGCCTTCACGCAGCCGGATGGTTTTCATGGGCCGGATTGTCGCGCTGCCGCCAGACCGGCGGCCGGCCTCACCCGGAGGAAGGCTTGCGTTTTGCGCGCGGGTGGGCCCCGTCGTAGGCCCGCGCCAGATGCTGAAAGTCCAGGCGTGTGTAGACCTGGGTCGTGGCGATGCTCGCATGCCCCAGCAACTCCTGCACTGCCCGCAGGTCGCTGCTGGACTGCAGCACGTGGCTGGCGAACGAATGGCGCAGCATGTGCGGATGCACCGGAACGGCCATGCCGGCCTGCCGGCCGCGCGACCGCAACCGCAGCCAGATCGACTGGGGCGTCAGGCGGGTGCCATTGCGCCCGACGAACAGCGCAGCCTGCGGTGTCCGCAGGCCCGCGTCGCGCACCGCGAGCCAGGCTCGCAGCGCGTCGACGGCCTTGGCACCCACTGGCACCGAGCGCCGCTTGGATCCCTTGCCCAGCACCTGCGCCTCCCCGGCGTCCAGATCGATCCAGCCTCTGGCGCCGGGGGAGGCCACCACATCCAGCCCGGTCAGTTCACCGACCCGCAGTCCGGCGCCATACAGAAGCTCCACGATCGCAGCGTCGCGCGCCTCCAGCCAGGGGTCGTTGTCCGGGTGCTGGAAGGATGCCAGCTGCACGGCGTCATCGACGCTCAGCGCCTTCGGCAGGGGCTTGCCGTCCTTGGGAGCCCGGATATCCTGCACCGGGTTGAAGGGCACAAGGCTCTGGCGCCCGAGCCAGGCATACCAGCCGCGCCAGCCGGACAGGATCAACGCGATGCCGCGGCCGCTGCGGCCGCCGGCATGCATCGCGGCGACCCACCGCCGGATATGGGTGTTCTGCACCGCCAGCAGGTCCACGCCGGCCTCGCGGGCGAAGGCCTGCAGCTTCTCCAGGTCCAGCGCATACAGCGCGACCGTGCGCGCGGCCAGCCGCTTCTCGACGCGTACATGCTCCAGGTAGCGCTCGATCAGCGCCTGCGCCGTCGGGTCGGGCGGGGCCGGAGCGTCCATGCCGGAGGGTGCCGCCGCGCGCCGGGCGTCAGCGCAGGCGCCCGAGCGCGGCGCTGGCGAGGTCCGCCAGATGCTGCAGGAAATCGGTGCCCATGCCACTGTTGAAGCGCTGCGCGTCCGGCGAGGAGAGCACCAGCAGCCCGAAGGCCGGAGAACTCGTGCCGGCACCGGCCACCCGCAGTGGCAGCAGCGCGATCGATGCGGCCGCGGCCGGATCGGCCAGCCAGGTCACGGCCTCGAAGCCGGTGTTGACGCCGCAGAAGGGTTCGGTCAGCGAGCTGGCGAACAGCTTCGCGTCGTCGCTGACGCCCAGCGCGAAGTCGTGCCCGGCATACGCCGGTGCCACGCCCCACACCTTCAGCGTGACCTGCGGCACCGAGAACTGCTCGACGATCTGTGCGGCGATCTGCTGCGGCATCGAGACCGGGTCGGTGGTCTGGAACAGCGATGCGGCCCAGCGCAGCAGCCGGTTGGCCAGCAGTGCGTTCTCGTTGCCGTGGCGGATCATGTCCATCAGCCGGTGCTCGAGCAGCTTGATCTTGTCGCGCAGCATCTCGGCCTGGCGCTCCTGCAGGCTGACCGCCCGGTTGCTGTGCGGGCTGGCCAGGTGCACCGAGGCCAGCAGCTCGGCATGGCGCTGGAAGAAGTCGGGCGCGTTGGCCAGGTAGTTGGCGATGTCGTCTTCGGTGATCGGGTTGCTGAGGGCTTGGTGGTTGTTCATAGGTTGTCAGGTAGGTCGATTTCGCCTTCAAATACGGTGGTGGCCGGGCCGGTCATCAGCACCGGCGTGTTGCCGCCGTCCCACCGGATGGTCAGCAGGCCGCCGCGGGTCTGCACGTCCACGGTGGGGTCGAGCAGGCCGAGCCGGATACCGGCCACGACCGCCGCGCACGCGCCGGTGCCGCAGGCCAGCGTTTCGCCGGCGCCGCGCTCGTAGACGCGCAGGCGGACCTGCCCGCGCGTGACGACCTGCAGGAAGCCGACATTGACGCCCCGGGGGAACGCGCGGTGCGCCTGCACCTGCGGGCCGCGGTGGGTGACCAGTGCGGTGTCAACATCGTCGACCAGCAGCACGGCATGCGGGTTGCCCATGGATACCAGCGCGACCCGCACTTCAAGGGTATGTTCGCCCTCCTGCAGCTGCAGCGGCCATTGCTCCCAGCCGCCGTGGGCCAGTGGCTGCAGGCCGGTGGTGTCGAAAGGCAGGGCAGCCGGATCGAACACCGGAGCCTGCATGTCCACCGTGACCCGGCCATCGGGCTGTGCGCGCAGCTCCAGCACCCGGTTGCGTGTCTGTACCGTGACGGTGTCGCGGTCGGTCATCCGGCGGTCGCGCACGAACTTCAGGAAGCAGCGGGCACCGTTGCCGCAGTGCTCGACTTCGTCACCGTCGGCGTTGTGGATCGCGTACGCGAAGTCGATGCCGCTGCGTGGCGACGGGCGCACGCTGAGGATCTGGTCCGCACCGACGCCGAAGTGGCGGTCGCCGAGAAACCGGTAGTGGGCCGGACCCAGTCCAAGCGGGCGGCGGGTCTCGTCCAGCACGACGAAGTCGTTGCCCGCACCCTGCATCTTGGTAAAGGGGATTCGCATCGGCGGATTATCCCCCGAAGGCCTGCAGGCGCCGGGCGCCGACGCGCCGCGCAGGCCCGCGCGATGGCGGCACAATGCGACCATGGTCCGTCCCTCCCAACTCCTGCACCCGCAGCGCGAGCCTGCGCCGCTCCGTCCCGCCGCCACCGTCCTGCTGCTGCGCGACGGGCCGGCCGGTGTCGAGGTCCTGATGACGCGGCGCTCCGCGACCGCGAGCTTCGCGCCCGGTGCCTATGTGTTCCCCGGGGGCGGCATCGATGCGCTGGACGCGACCAGCCATGCGCATGCGCGCCGCCGCGCCGGCCAGAGCGACCTGCACCTGACGCAGGCGATCGCCGCGATCCGGGAGAGCTTCGAGGAGCTCGGCGTGCTGCTGGCGCGCCATGCCGATGGCGCAACCGCCACGGCGCAGGACATCGCCGCGATCGATCGCCATGGGCCGTTCGCCGCACAGTGCGCACAGCGCGGCCTGCAGCTGGCGGCGGACGAGGTTTTCGTCCTGGCGCACTGGGTCACGGACCGCGATCTGCCGCGGCGCTTCGACGTACCGTTCCTGGTGGCCCGGATGCCGGCTGGGCAGACGCCGGTGGCCGACGGTGCGGAGCAGTTCGAGCCGGTCTGGGTATCGCCGGCGGACGCGCTGCGACGGCATGCCGAGGGCCGTTTCTTCATGATCTTCCCGACGATCCGCACGTTGGAGCGGCTGCAGGCCTTCGCCGATGTCGAGGCGGTGCTGCGGGCGTGCGCCCAGACGGAGCAGCCGCTGTGGACCAGCTGCCCGCGGGCCGGCTTCCTGGGTGGCAAGGAGGCGCGCTACATGGAGCATGAGCATCCGTATGGCGAGCTGCAGCTGGTGTCGCCGGACGGGCAGATCCTGCACCATCTGGACTGGCAGTGCGAGCACCCGGTGGCGCTGCTGCGCAATCTGGTGCGGCTGACGGCGCCTAACCCCGGCGCGATGACCGGGCCCGGCACGAACAGCTACCTGGTCGGCGACCCGGCCACCGGCTATGGGTGCATCGACCCGGGCCCGGCAGACCCGCAGCATCTGGAGCGCCTGTGGCGCGCGGCGGGCGGCGACATCCGCTGGATCGTCTGTACCCATTCGCATCCGGACCACGCGCCGGGCGCTGTGCCGCTGCAGGCGATGTGCCGGCACCGGCCGGAGATCCTGGGCCTGCCCAGCGCGCCGACTGCGCGGGTCAACAGCGCGTTCATGCCGGACCGCGCGCTCGCCGACGGTGAACTGCTGCAACTGGTGCCCGCCGATGGACAGGGGGACACGCACACGTTGCAGGTGGTCCACACGCCGGGCCACGCGGCGAACCACCTGTGCCTGGTGCTTCGCGAGGACGGCCTGCTGTTCAGCGGCGACCACATCCTGAACGGCAGCACCACCGTGATCGACCCGCCGGACGGCGATATGACGGCCTACCTGGACTCGCTGGATCGTCTGAGTGCGGCCTGCGCCGAGCACGCGATCGAATTCATCCTGCCGGCGCACGGCCATGTGCTGGGGCAGGCCGCGCAGGCCTGTGCGGCGCTCAAGGCCCACCGGCTGCGCCGCGAGGCCAAGATCCTGCAGGTGATGCAGGCGCTGCCCGGCGGCACGCACGACGACTGGGTCGCCCGTGCCTATGACGACGTGCCCCCGCGCATGTGGCCGGTCGCCAAGCGCTCGCTGCTGGCCCATGTGCAGCGGATCGAGGCGCTGGCTGGCGCTGCCTGAGCGGCGTCCGCCGATTCAGGTTGTCTTCAGCTCGGGGTGGTAGGCTGAATCTGCCGGCGATTCGTCCGGCGCCAAAGGGGAGGATTCACCATGAACAAGAACATGGCGCGGGCCGCGTTGCCGCTGGCCCTTGCATTGACGGCCTGGCCGATCGCCGGCTCGGCCGGCGTGATCGGCTTTCTGGGCAACTTCGACGTGGTCAACGACACCGGGCAGACCGCCCACGGTTTCGAGATCGAGCTGGAAGGACTGCATGTCGAGGACATCACCGACACCTTCGGCGGGGCGGGGCGCGGCTTCCCGTCCGGCCGGGGCTTCGATCCGTCCACCAGCGTGCAGCGTTATGGCGCACCCAGCATCACCGAGTATGTCAACGGCGCGGTCTTCGGAACCCGGGTGACCTACTACGGCATCTACAGTGGCGGGTCCTGGGACTACGGTACGCCCGACGTCAGCACCCTGCCCAGCGGCGTGTTCGCCACACCCGGGGACAACTGCTGGTCCGGCGGCGGGCTGGGTTACGGCGCCGCCACGCCCTGTGACCACTTCGGCGTGGGCACCACCCGCAATGCGACCCGCACGACCTACAGCTGGCTGACCGAATCCGCCCCCGGCGTGCTGACCAGCGCGAACGGCGTCGTGGCCCTGCCCGCCCCCGCCTGGCAGGTGATTCCGGCGCCGCTGGTGGTCGGGCAGCCGCCGG
>JAEUOX010000452.1 GCA_016790475.1 Rhodoferax sp.
ACGTCCTTGTGGAAGCGGAAGGTCTCGCTGCCGTTCAGGCGGATGCCGGAGTCGCCGACGATCAGGAAGCGCAGCGTGTCGCCGAGATCCTCGACAACAGCGGCGGTCGTGCCGGCCCGCACCCGGCCGGCGCCGGCCTGCGCCAGGCCCGCGGCAATCGCCTGGTTCATCGCGGCAAGCAGTTCCTCCGGGCCGAGCCGGCCCCGCTGCGCACCGGTGGTGACCTGCACCATCGCGCCGGCCGCCGCGGATGCGGCGAAGCGCCCCGGTGTCTGGCCATCCACCAGCGTGCCGACGGTGTCGGTCGCGCCATCGAACACCGCGATCAGGCGCTGCGGCACCAGTGCGATGACATCATCCCCCGGCTGCGACAGATCGCGGAACTTCGGGATCGACGAGGCTTCGATCAGCACGGCAAAGGCCTCGGCGCCCGGGCGTGGCCCCTAGACAAACGCGCTTTCCTTGGACTGCGAGAAGCGCAGCACCACATAGACGCACAGGCCGGAGCTCACCAGCAGGATCGTCGACAGCGCGGCCGCGATGCCGAACTCGCCGTCCAGCACCGCGCTGTAGATGCGCACCGGCATCGTGGCGGTGCGCGCGGTGTAGAGCAGCAGCGTCGAGGACAGTTCGTTGATCGCGGTGATGAAGCTCATCATCGCGCCGGCGATGATGCCCGGCACCATCAGCGGCACCGTGACCTTCCAGAAGGCCTTGACCGGCGAGGCCCCCAGGTTGATCGCGGCCTCCTCAATCGAGGGCTTGATCTGGCGCAGCACCGAACTCGTGGCCCGCACGCCGTAGGGCAGCCGCCGGATGAACAGGATCAGCACGATGATCGCGCCGGTGCCCACCAGGTCGAAGGCGCCCTTGTTGAAGGTCAGCAGGAAGCCGATCGCCATCACGACGCCGGGCACGACATAGGGCACCATCAGCACCGCGTCCAGCAGGCCCGACAGCGGCGTCTCGCGGCGCACCACGACATACGAGATCAGCCCGCCGGCTAGCGTGATCAGCACGGTGGCGATCAGCGAGAAGCGGAAGGTGTTCGCGATCACGTCCGGCACCTCCTGGATGACCCGGGCGTAGCTGTTCAGGCCGAAGCCGCCGGAGAACACCGGCCCGTTCGTCTGCAGGAAGGAGGTGTAGATCACCACCGCGATCGGCAGCGTGGCCAGCGCGACGATCAGGTAGCACAGCGCATGCACGAACGCCCCGTAGGCGCCCTGCAGCGGGGCCGGCACCGCCAGGTTGGTCAGCGAGCCGGCATAGCGCCGCTTGCCGATCATGTACCGCTGCAGGAACACCGCCAGCATCGACACGACGATCATCAGCATCGAGATACTGACCGCCATCGTCGGCTGGCCGCCCATCTCGGAGGTGTACTGGTTGTAGGCGATCGTGGACAGCGTGCGGAAGTCCCGCCCGATGATGGACGGGGTGCCGAAGTCCGCGATCGACAGCACGAAGCACAGGATCGCGCCGGAGCTGATCGCCGGAAACACCAGCGGCAGCGTGATCTTGAAGAAGCGCTCCGAAGGGCTGCAGCCGAGGTTCTCGGCCGCCTCCTCGAACGAGCGGTTGATGTTGCGCAGCGCGCTCTCCGTCATCAGGTAGACGAAGGGGAAGAACTTCAGGCTGAACACCAGGATGATGCCGTGGATGCCGTAGATCGTCGGCAGTGCGATGCCGAAGGACCTCAGTTGCTGCGTCAGCCAGCCGTTGTTGCCGGCCACCACGACCCAGGAATAGGCGCCGATGAACGGCGGCGACACCAGTGCCAGCACCGCCAGCGTTGCGATCACGTTGCGCCCGGTCACCGCATACCGCGCCGTGAAGTAGGCCAGCGGAATGCCCAGCAGGCAGGCGCCCACCATGCCGCCGACGCCGACGATCAGCGTGTTGACCAGCGCACCGACGTAGTACTTGTGCGTCAGCACCTTGGTGTAGTTCGCCAGCGTGAAGCCTTGCGTCTCCGGGTCCACGAAACCCAGCTGCAGCACCTGCGCGATCGGCCAGATCAGCAGCACCGCGATCACGGCCAGCGACACCATCAGGATGCCGGACCAGAACTCCGGCAGGCGCAGGCGGTTCATGCAAGACGCCGGCCGGTGTCGCCGGGCGCGAAGAACAGCAGGTCCGACGCCGGGATGCCCAGCTGCACCGTCTCGCCCGGGCGCAGCGCGACCATCGCCTCGAGCGGCGCAGTCAGTGCCTCGATGCTGCCGTGACCGGCCACATCGACCGCCAGCTGCAGCTCGCGGCCGGTGAACATCGCGTGGCGCAGCACACCGGGCACCTGCAGGCCGGCCCCTGGCAACGGCTGGTTCACGCGGACCTTTTCCGGGCGCACGGAGGCCACCACCTTGGCAGCGCCTGACAGCGCCGCCGGGGCGACGACCGTCTGCCCGAGCAGTTGCATCTGCCCGGCGGACGCCGGCGCACAGGGCAGGAAGTTGTTGGCGCCGACGAACGAGGCCACGAAACGGTTCTGCGGCCGGTGGTAGATGTCCCAGGGCGCGCCGACCTGCTGCACGACACCGTCGTACATCACGCAGACCTGATCGGAGATCGACAGCGCCTCCTCCTGGTCGTGCGTGACATAGATCGTCGTGATGCCGAACTCCTGCTGCAACTGCCGGATGTCGCGCCGCAGGTCGACCCGCAGCTTGGCATCCAGGTTGGACAGCGGCTCGTCCATCAGCAGCACCTTGGGCCGGATCACCATCGCGCGGGCCAGGCCCACACGCTGCTGCTGGCCGCCACTGAGCTGGTGCGGCAGCCGATCGCCGAGTGCGTCGAGCTGCACCGTCTGCAGCATCGTCTGCACGCGCTGGCGGATCTCGTCGGGCGCCACCTTGCGCTGGACCAGGCCGAACGCGACGTTGTCGAACACGCTCAGGTGCGGGAACACCGCATAGTCCTGGAACACCATGCCGACGTTGCGCAGCGAGGCGCCGAGGCGGCCGATCGACTGCTCCCCCACCAGGATGTCGCCGGCATCCTGCTGGTGAAAGCCGGCGATCGCCCGCAGCAGCGTGGTCTTGCCACAGCCGCTGGGCCCCAGCAGCGTGAAGAACGCGCCGGCCGGGATGTCGAGATCGATGTCCTTCAGCGCAACATGCGAGCCATAGGATTTGCGGAGGTTCTGGATGCGGACCCGGGAGGTGCTGGACATGGCGCGTGAGGTACCCGCCGGATCACTTCTTGTTCAGCAGCATGTCGTTCCACTTCGTCAGGATCCGGTTGCGGTTGGCACCGGCCCAGTCGTCGTTGTACTTGATGACCTTGATCTTATTCAGCGGCGTCAGCGCGTTCTTCGTGACGACATCGGTGCGTACCGAGCGCCGGCCGACGGAATCCAGGATCTCCTGGGCTTCCTTGGACAGCATGAAGTTGATGAAGGCCTTGCCGCCTTCGGCGTTCAGCGGCGTGGCCGTGAGGGCCATCACGTCCGGGCTGGCGGAGGTGCCGTCGGCCGGGTAGAGCAGCTCGACCGGGCCGCCACCGACCTTGAACTTCAGCAGCGTGTCCTCGTTGGACAGGCCGATCGCGGCCTCGCCGTCGTTGACGAACTTCGGCACCGCGCCGGAGCTGTTGGACAGTACCGCGTTGTCCAGGATCTTGCTGTAAATCTCCCAGCCCTTGTCCTCGCCGTAGATCTGCAGGATGCTGGCCAGCTGGATGAACGCGGAGCCGGACTTGTCCGGTCGCGCGGCGGAGATCTTGCCCTTGTACATCGGGTTGCCGAGGTCGATCCAGGTCTTGGGATACTGGGCCGGTGTCAGAAGCTTGGTGTTCACGCCGATCGACGTCGCAACCGCGGTGAACGGCACGGCCGCATCATTGATCTTGAACACGTCCGAAAGCGCCTTCGCGTTGTCCGGGGTGTACTTCGTGAACAGCGGGCCGTTGGCCTCGATCACCTCGGTCGACACGCTGAACAGCACATCGGCGGTGGCGCGGCCCTTCTCGGCCTTCAGGCGGTTGATCAGGTCGCCCGAGCCGCCCTTGACAAGCTCCACCTTGATGTTGGTGGCCTTCTCGAAGGCCGGCACGACGCGGTCCACCAGATCCTGGGGCGCTGCGGTGTAGATCACGACCTTGGACTGGGCCAGCGCCTGGCCGACCACCAGGGAGCCCATGGCCAGCGCCACCAGAAGCCTGCGTGTTGTGTTCATCGAAGTTCTCCGTCGAATAGGTAGTTGGGGCAGCTATTTTGCCGCGCAATTCGGCCCGGTCCCGGCCGCAGCTGCGGCCAGCGCATTCGGGTAATCCCGCAGTTCGACCAGCGCGCGGAGGGCGGACTCGCAGGCCGGGACGTCCTCCAGGTAGGTGAGCCCGAACCAGGCGGCATCGGTCGGCAGGACCTCACAGACCAGGCGCTGCTGCGCGATCGCCTGGTTCACGAAGGCCGGCAGGTAGCATTCCGCGGTGGGGGCCGGCCCGCCCGCCACAAGAAACGCCTGCAGGAACTGCGCCATCGCCGGCAGCACCGCCGGCTCGAAGCCCCACAGGTTCATCGACGCGACCGCATCCTCGGGCAGCATCCGGCGCTGGCCGTCCGGCCCCTGTCCCTCGCAGCCCGCCCCCTGCGGCAGCGCAACGATGCCGGTGTGCTCGACGACGCCGCGCAGCCGCCCGTCCTCGACGGCGCAGATGCCCCGGTTGACGCCCCCGCTGCCCGACAGCGTGCGCGCCAATGCGTAGGCGACCATCGCGCAGCGCTGCACCGGCGCGTCGGTGCGCGTCAGCCCGGACAGGAACTCCGCCATGCGCCGGTAGGCGTCCCGGCCATAAAAATCATCCGCATTGACCACGGCGAACGGAGCATCGAGCACGGCGCGGGCGGACCACACCGCATGCAGCGTGCCCCAGGGCTTGCTGCGCGCCGCCGGGGCCTGGAAGCCGGCCGGAAGATCGTCCAGGCGCTGTACCACGCAATCCACCGGCATCACGCCAGCATGGCGGCTTGCCACGCGGTCGCGGAAGGTGTCGGCAAAGGCCGCACCGATCACGAACACGACCCGCGCGAAGCCGGCCCGACGGGCGTCGAACAGCGCGTAGTCCAGCAGCGTCTCCCCCTGCGGCCCTACCGGATGCAACTGCTTGAGCCCGCCAAAGCGCGACCCCTGGCCGCCGGCCAGCACCAGCAGGATCGGCGCCGCCATTCAGCCGCGCACGAACAGCGTCACCAGCGGATCCGGGCCGACCTGGCGGCTCCAGTGGCCATGCACCTGCGGATCGAAGGTGGCGCCCTCCGGGAGGTGGTCGGCCGAGTAGAAATGCTGGCCCGGCCCGAACACCCGGGACACGCCGCCCTGCAGGCCGATCTCCATCTGGCCCTGCAGGATGAAGACCCACTGCGGTGCCCCGGTGCAGTGGAACTGGCTGCGGAAGCCGACCGGGCTCTGGCGCAGCTGGTAGCCGCCGCTGGCGAACAGCGCCGACAGGCGCGACTGCGGCGTGCCCTCGTCCAGTGCCAGCGGCTCCTCGCGGAACCGGGCACGCCCGTCGGTATCGGTGAACAGGATGGTCTTGGTGAAGGTGGTCAATGCAGGCTCCTGGCTCGGTGGATCGGGGGGCTGCTGCAGGAACGCACCGGCCTGCCGGAGCAGTTCGCCGGGTGCGTCGCGCAGATCGCAACGGCATGCATTCTCGCCCGGCCCGGGCGGCTCCAGTGTGGCCAGCTGGCTGTCCAGCAGGGAGGCTGGCATGTAGTGCCCCTGGCGCGCGGCCAGCCGCTGCGCGATCAGCACCGGCGGGCCGTCCAGCCAGACCAGGCGCAGGCCGGGCGCGCCGCGGCGCAGGATGTCGCGGTAACGACGGCGCAGCGCGGAGCAGGCCAGCACCAGGTTCTCGCCGCGCTGCACCGCCTGCGCCAGGCGCCCGGCCAGCGCCTCGAGCCAGCCTTGCCGATCGGCATCGTCCAGCGGCTCCCCGGCCGCCATCTTGGCCCGGTTCTGCGGTCCGTGCCAATCGTCGCCTTCGACGAAGCGGGCCCCGAGCGCCTGGGCCAGTGCGGCCGCCAGCGTGCTCTTGCCGCTGCCGCTGACACCCATGACGACCACCACCATCAGGCGGCCTTCAGCCGGCGCGGCGGCTCGCTGAGCCGCGGCAGCCGGCGGCGCGAGGACAACACCTGCTCGATGTCCTGGCCGGCGCCATCGATCAGCCGCCGGATCGCCGCCTCGGCCGCGTCCGGCTGGCGGGCCTGCACCGCGTCGAGTACCGCACGGTGCAGCGGCAGCGAGCTGCGCGAGCCATCCTTGCGGCGCGTCGAGATCTCGAAGCTGGTGCGCAGCAGCGCGCCCAGCGCGCGGATCATCTGCACCAGCATCCGGTTGCGGCTGGCACGCAGCAGGCCGAGGTGGAACTGCAGGTCGTGCGTGACATAGTCGCCGCCCTCGAACACCGCCCGGTGCATGCCGGCATAGGCAGCCTCCAAAGCCTCAAAATCCCGCGCCGTGGCGCGCTGGGCCGCGAGCCGGATCGCGGCGGGCTCGACGATCAGCCGCAGGTCCTGCAGATCGCGCAGGAACTCCGGCGTCAGGCCGGCATGCGCCTGCCAGGCGATCACGTCCGGATCGAACCAGTTCCACTGCTCGGCCGGCAGCACCCGGGTGCCGACCTTCGGACCGGTCTGGATCAGGCCCTTGGCCACCAGCGACTTGACGGCCTCGCGCACGACGGTGCGGCTGACGCCCAGCTCCTCGCACAGCAGCGGCTCCGGCGGCAGGCTGCCGGCCGCGCCGAAGCGCCCGGCGACGATCGCCTGGCCCAGGTGGTCCACCGTGTTGCCGTGCACATTCTTGATCACGCGATTTCCCGAGAGGCCCGTCCGGCGGGCGGCGTGTTTATCATATGATGATTGGCAACAAACGGCCAGCCCACCCCCTCCACCACCCACCCCGAGCACGCACCATGACCGACAAGCCCCGCAAGAAGCCCGAAGACCTCCGCAGCCAGAAGTGGTTCGGCCGCCAGGACCGCGACGGATTCGCCTACCGCAGCTGGCTCAAGGGCAAGGGCATTCCGCACGACCAGTTCGAGGGCCGCCCGGTCATCGGGATCTGCAACACCTTCAGCGAGCTCACGCCCTGCAACTCGCACTTCCGCACGATCGCCGAGCAGGTGAAGATCGGTGTCTACGAGGCTGGCGGCTTCCCGCTGGAGTTCCCGGTCATGTCGCTGGGCGAGGTGCTGCTGCGCCCGACCGCGATGCTCTACCGCAACCTGGCCAGCATGGACGTCGAGGAAAGCATGCGCGGCAACCCGATCGACGGCGTCGTGCTGCTGATGGGCTGCGACAAGACCACGCCGGCGCTGATGATGGGCGCCGCCAGCGTGGACATGCCGACGATCGGCGTCAGCGGCGGCCCGATGCTCAACGGCAAGTGGCGCGGCCAGGAGCTCGGCTCCGGCACCGACGTCTGGAGCATGAGCGAGAAGGTGCGCGCCGGCCAGTTGAAGCTTCAGGACTTCTTCGAGGCCGAGAGCTGCATGCACCGCAGCCACGGCCACTGCATGACGATGGGCACCGCCAGCACGATGGCCAGCATGGTCGAGGCGCTGGGCGTGGGCCTGCCGGGCAATGCGGCCTACCCGGCCGTCGACGGCCGTCGCAACGTGCTGGCGCGCAATGCGGGGCGGCGCATCGTCGACATGGTGCACGAGGACATGGTGCTGTCGCGCATCCTGACGCGCGAGGCCTTCGAGAACGCGATCCGCACGCTGGCCGCGATCGGCGGCTCGACGAACGCGGTGATCCACCTGATCGCGATCGCCGGGCGCATGGGCGTCAAGCTGACCGTCGAGGACTTCGACCGGCTCGGCAGCGAGATGCCCTGCCTGGTGAACCTGCAGCCCTCCGGCAAGTACCTGATGGAGGACTTCTGTTATGCCGGCGGCCTGCCCGCGGTCATGAAGGAGATCTCCGGCTCGCTGCACCTGGGCGCGATGACCGCCAGCGGCCGCACGGTCGGCGAGAACATCGCCTCGGCGGAGAACTTCAACACCGACGTGATCCAGCCGCTGGACAAGCCCTTCATGGAGAAGGCCGGCATCGCGGTGCTGCGCGGCAACCTGTCACCGCGCGGCGCGGTCATCAAGCCCAGCGCGGCCACCGCCTCGCTGCTGGTCCACAAGGGCCGCGCGGTGGTGTTCGAGAACATTGAGGAGTTCCACCGGCTGATCGACGACGAGTCGCTGGACGTCGACGAGACCTGCGTGCTGGTGCTGAAGAACTGCGGCCCGAAGGGCTACCCGGGCATGGCGGAGGTCGGCAACATGCCGCTGCCGCCGAAGGTGCTGCGCAAGGGCATCACCGACATGGTGCGCATCAGCGATGCGCGGATGAGCGGCACCGCCTATGGCACCGTGGTGCTGCACACCGCGCCGGAAGCCGCCGCCGGCGGGCCGCTGTCGGTGGTGCGCAACGGCGACATCATCGAGCTCGACGTACCGAACCGCCGGCTGCACCTGCATGTCAGCGACGAGGAGATCGCGCGCCGGCTCGCCGACTGGAAGGCCCCGCCGCCGCCCTTGAACAGCGGCTACTGGAAGCTCTATGTCGACCATGTGCTGCAGGCCGACCAGGGCGTCGACCTGGACTTTCTGGTGGGCAAGCGCGGCGCGTTCGTCCCGCGCGACAATCACTGAGCGGTGCCGGCGCGGCACCGCAGGCCGCACACCGCAGGGAGGCGCAGATGCAGGACAAGGCACTCGACGTGGTCGCGCTCGGCGAGGCGATGGTCGAGTTCAACCAGACCACCGCCGGGCAACCGCAGTACCTGCAGGGCTTCGGCGGGGACACCAGCAACGTGGCGATCGCCGCGGCGCGCGCCGGTGCCCGCAGCGCCTACCTGACGCGCATCGGGGGCGACAGCTTCGGCCAGCAGTTGCTGCAGCTGTGGGCCCAGGAGGGCGTGGTCACGCGCGGCGTGACGACCGCCAGCGCCAGCCCCACCGGCATCTACTTCGTGCACCATAGCCCGCAGGGCCATGTGTTCAGCTACCGGCGCGCCGATTCCGCCGCCAGCCGCATGACACCATCCTGGCTGGCCGGCACGCCGGCCGAGTTGATCCGCACCGCGCGCTTTCTGCATGTGTCGGGCATCTCGATGGCGATATCGCCCGGCGCCTGCGACACGGTGCTGGAGGCGATGCAGCTGGCCCGCGAAGCCGGCACGCAGGTCACCTTCGATGCCAACCTGCGGCTCAAGCTGTGGCCGCTGGCGCGCGCGCAGGCCTGCATCCGGCAGGCGATCAGCCTGTGCGACCTCTTTCTGCCCAGCCTGGACGACATGGTCACGCTGACCGGGCTGGACGACCCGCGCGCGATCCTGGACTGGAGCCACGCCCAGGGCGCGCCTGCCGTGGTGCTCAAGCTCGGCGCCGACGGCGCCTGGATCAGCAGCGGGCAGGTGCGCGAGCCGGTGGCCGGCCGCCGGGTGACGCTGCGCGACGCCACCGGCGCCGGCGACTGCTTCTGCGGCAACCTGTTGGCCCGGCTGAGCAAGGGCGACACGCTGCTGCAGGCGGCCCACTATGCCAATGCGGCCGCGTCGCTGGCGGTGCAGGGCTACGGCGCGGTGCAGCCCCTGCCCCGCAGCAATTCCGTCTTCGCCGTGTTGTGAACCCTTCGATGTCGACCCTTCCGATGCAAGCCTGTGACCTCCTCGACAACTGCCTGGGCGCCCTGCCCCTGATCGCGATCCTGCGCGGCCTCACGCCGCCCGAGGCCGGGGCCATCGGCCAGGCACTGGCGGGTGCCGGCTTCCGGCTGCTGGAGGTGCCGCTGAATTCGCCCCAGCCGCTGGACAGCATCGCCCGGCTGGCGCAGGACCACCCGCAGGCGCTGGTGGGCGCCGGCACCGTGCTGACGCCGGCCCAGGTCCGCGAGGTTGCGGCGGCCGGTGGCCGGCTGATCGTGTCGCCCAACTTCGACGCGGCCGTCGTGCGGGAGGCGGTGCGCTGCGGCCTGGTCAGCCTGCCGGGCATCGCGACGCCCACCGAGGCCTTCGGCGCGCTGGCCGCCGGCGCGCACGGCCTCAAGCTGTTTCCGGCCGAGGCCGCGTCCCCCAATGTGCTCAAGGCGCTGCGGGCGGTCTTGCCGGCCGGCACGCGGGTGATGCCGGTCGGCGGCATTTCGCCGCAGAACATGGCCCCCTGGCGGGCCGCCGGCGCGGCCGGCTTCGGGATTGGATCGGCGCTGTACCAGCCGGGCAAGGCGGCGGATGCGGTGGCGCAGGATGCCGTGCGCTTCGTGGCGGCGTGGCAGGCGTCGGCAACAGGTTAGCCCGGGATCCTCCGGCGCTCATCCCGGAAGGACCAGCGTCGCCGCCAGCGGCACACCCGGTGGCGCCTCGTAGTCCGCCAGCACCCAGGCACGCCGTGCCGCGGCGGCCTGCGCCCGCAGCACCTCCAGCATCACCGCAATGGACCGCCGGTCGATCGCGGCGAAGGGTTCGTCCACCAGCGTCAGTGGCGCCCCGCTGGCCCGCGCGCCGGCAAACCAGAGCTTGCGCCGCGAGCCGGTGGACCACATGTACAGCGGCTTGTGCAGGTGCTCCTTCAGGCCCAGCGCGTCGAACAGTGCGGGCAGGTCGGTGTCGTCAAAGGCCGCGTGCTGGTTGCGCAGTTGGTCCAGCCAGACGGCCGCGGTGTCCTGGTCGTGTGCGTCGGTGCGCGGCTCGATCCAGAACACCTGGCTGCGGTAGCGCTGCGGCTGCGTCGCCAGCTCCGCGCCGCCCAGGCAAAGGCGGCCGGCCCGGGCCGGCAGGGCACCGGCCAGCAGGCGCAGCAAGGAGGACTTGCCGCTGCCCTCGTCGCCCTGCACCAGCGTGACGCCCGGACCGATGTGGCCCTGCCAATCCTGGAACAGCGGGCGGTCGCCCGCGTCCCAGCACAGGCCGTCGACCTCGAGCGACACCGCGGGATCCACGCCAGCCCTCAGGCGGCAGCCGGCGCCTTGGCGCGCCGGGCCTGCTCCAGCGTGCGGGCGGCCTCGCGGGGATCCAGGCCGTACATGTCGGCAAAGGCCTCCAGGCTCTGGCGGCTGGCGGTGAAGGCCCGCAACAGCGCCTCGCCGCGGGCGGCGCGCCCATCGGACTCTGCCAGCACCGCGTCGAGCAGCGCATTGCTGGCGGCGTCCCGGCCGCGCACCAGCGTGCCGTAGGCCTGCGCCGACAGGCCGGAGGCCTCGAAGGCCTGCTGGATGCGGCGGCGCAGCTTCGGGCCGAGATCCTCGCGGGTGCGCGTCTGGCGGCGGCGGAAGACCTCCAGCAGCGCGTGGTAGACATGCTCCGGCGCCATCGCCTCGACGGCCTGGCCTTGCAGGTCATGGCGCGCCTGGCCGGCGGCAACGGCCGTCAGGTAGCGCGTCGAGCGGGTGTGCTGCGACAGCGTGGCCTTCAGCGCATCACGCTCGAACACGCCCGGGTGGGCGTCCAGCAGGTCCTGGAAGATGCCGCGCTTGAGCGGGCGGAACTCCTGGCCGAACAGCGCCGGGTAGTGGGCGGCCAGCGCATCGAGCACCGGCTGCACGGCGGGGCGGGCCGGGCGCGCAGCGGGGCGGGCACCCGCCGGCTCCTTGGCAGGCACGGATTCGGCGGGAGGGTTCGGAGTGTCGGTGGCCATCATCGTGGACCGGATTCTAGGTGCCGCCCAATTGCCACCAGGACGGCAGCAGTGCCTGGTAGCGACGTTCCCGGTAGCGCGCATCGAGCAGCACCACGCAGCCGGTATCGGCATCGGTGCGGATCACCCGCCCGGCCGCCTGCACGACCTTCTGGATGCCGGGCAACACATAGGTGTAGTCGTGTCCGCGGCCGAAGCGCGTGTCCAGCCGTTCGCAGATCGCGGCGTTGAGCGCATCGAACTGCGGCAGCCCGAGCGTCGCGACGAAGGCACCGATCAGGCGCCGGCCCGGCAGGTCGACGCCCTCGCCAAACGCGCCGCCCAGCACCGCGAAGCCGACGCCCTGCCCGGCCGCTTCGAAGCGCGCGAGGAAGTCCGCGCGGGCCTCCTCACCCATCTGCCGCTGCTGGGCCCACACCGGGATGCCAGGGCAGCGGGCCTGCAGCGCCTGCAGTGCCATCGCCAGGTAATCGAAGCTGCTGAAGAACGCCAGGTAGTTGCCGGGCGCCGCGCGGTACTGCGCCTCGATCGTCGCCACCAGCCGGTCCAGTGACTGCACGCGGGCATCGCGCCCGGTGGCCAGCGGCACGATGCGCACCTGCAGCTGCTCCGGCCGGAACGGGCTGGGCACGTCCTGCCAGACGCTGTCCGGCGGCAGGCCGAGCAGGTCGATGTGGTAATGCAGTGGGTGCAGCGTGGCCGAGAACAGCACCAAGGCGTCCGCGTCGCGCAACCGCGGCGCCAGGAAATGGCCCGGCACGACGGTGCGCAGCTCCAGCCGCCCGGCCGGCTCGGTGCCGACATCCCAGGCGCACAGGGCATGGTCGCCGAAGGCCTCGGCCAGCGCGGCGAACTCCAGCGTGCGGAAGTAGAACGGCAGCAGCGGCGACGGCGCCTGCTCCGGGTGCTCCTGCAGATGCTCGCCGACCGCACTGTTGAACTGCTGCAGCGTGCGCAGCCAGGCCTCGGGCAGTTGCGCCAGCGCCGTCCAGTCGGCGCCGGACTCCTGCGCCTGCGCCTGCTGCAGCGCATCCCACTCACGCAGCCAGGCGTCGATGCGGTGGCGCATCCGTGCGGGCACCAGCGCCCGGGCCGCCAGCACGTCGGGCTGCGCCAGCGTTGCGCTGTACATGCTGCAGGCGCGGCTGTACAGGTTGTGCGCCTCGTCGACCAGCAGGCCGACGCGCCAGTCCCCGTCCACCGTCATCGCATGCAGCAGCGCGCTGCGGTCGAAGTAGTAGTTGTAGTCCGCCACGACCACGTCGCTCCAACGCACCATCTCCTGGCCGAGGTAGTACGGACACACGGCATGCGCCAGTGCCACCTGCCGCAGGCCGGTGCGGTCCAGCCAGGCCTGCTGCGCGGCGGCTTCGCGCGCCGCCGGCAGGCGGTCATGGAAGCCGGCGGCCAGCGGGCAGGATGCGCCATGGCAGGCACTCTGCGGGTGCTCGCAGGCCTTGTCGCGGGCCACCAGTTCCAGCACGCGCAGCGGGAACACCGGCGCGGTGGCCGGCCCGCCACCGCGCATCTGCGCCAAGGCCTCCAGCGCCACCGCGCGCCCCGGGGTCTTGGCCGTCAGGTAGAACAGCTTGTCGGTGCCGCGCGCCGGCATCGCGCGCAGCGCCGGGTACAGCGTGCCGATCGTCTTGCCGATGCCGGTGGGGGCCTGCACCACCAGCGGGCGGGACTGCAGGAATGCGCGGTACACGCCGGCGGCCAGGTCGCGCTGGCCCGGGCGGAAGCGGTCCTGTGGAAAGGCCATCGCCGCCAGCGCCTGGTCCCGGCGCAGCCGGTGGGCCTGCTGGGCCAGCGCCCAGCCGTGGTAGCGCGCGCACAGCGTGGCGAAGAATGCACCGAGCGCGCCGGCCTCGAACGTCTCGGTCTGCGGGTACTCCACCTGCGTCACCACGTCCAGGTAGACGAGCGTCAGCGCGATGCGTTCCAGGCCGCGGCTCTCGCACATCAGCCAGCCGTAGACCTTCAGCTGGGCCCAGTGCAGCGCCTGGTGGTTCAGCGGCATGGCGGCCAGCGCACCGCGGAAGGTCTTGACCTCCTCCAGCGTATTGCGCTCGGCATCGAAGCCGTCGGCCCGGCCGCGCACGCGCAGGCCCTGCCACGCGCCGGACAGCGGGACTTCGCTCTCGTGGGACGCGCCGCGCCGCAGCGCCACCAGCTGGTGCCCCTCGCGACCCTGCTGCGCGGTGGGCGAAGGCGTGAAGCGCAGGTCCAGGTCGCCCTCCTTCGCGGCGAACTCGCACAGGTGCCGCACCGAGACGCTCAGCGGCGCTGCCGCGGCCGGTGGCGCGTGCTCGGCGATCGGTGCCGGTGCGCTCACGGCTCGGAGGGCCCGGGCTGCTCCACCAGCGGGTCCTGGGCGGCGTGCAGATCGTCGGCAGGCAGCGGCTGGGCCCGGGCCAGCGCCATCCAGACCGCGAAGGGCAGATCGGGCATCGCGCGCTGTGGCGCACTGCGCAGCACCTCGAGGCGGCCGTCGGTGCCGTCCTGCAACACGCCGCAGCTCGGCGGGATTTCATCGGGCTCGGCGATCGGGCGACCCCGCGCGTCGCGGCCGAGCACATACCAGCACTGCCCGCCGACATCCAGGTAGCTGTCGCGCTTGTCGGGTGCCTGCAGGTCCCCCAGCAGATCGGCCCGGCTGACCTTGATCTCGTGCACCACCGGCAGCAGGTAGGCCGCCACGGTGCTGTTGCGGATCGAGAAGACGTCGGGGCGGCACAGCCGCCAGCGCGCTGCGGCGTCCGCCGGCCCGGGCAGCCGGGCGCGCAGCTGCAGCTGCGTCCAGACCAGCCGGCCCTCGCGCAGCAGCGACTGCGCGACCCGCTGCACCAGCGCATCGTGGGCCGACAGCGCGCGCCGGTTGGACTGCTGGGCCCGGGCCAGCAACTGCACGCCGCTGTCCGTCAGGCGGACCCGCTCCGGGGTGCCGGGCTCCTGGACGCGCTCCAGCAGCCCGGCCGCCAGCAGATCGATCTCGACCGGATCCTGGCAGGGCCAGCCGGCCGAACGGTAGACCTCGCGCAGCCGGCGCACATGGACGCGGCCTGGGACCAGGGAGGGGGGCACGGGACTGTGCATGCATCCAGTATAAAACCGCACCTCGCTGGCCGGGCCGCCGCGGCATCGCAGGCACAATCGGAATCCTGCGCGCAGGCCCGCATCGACCTGACCCGCCCACGAAACCCGCCATGCTCAAGATCTTCCAGAACCGCACCCTGCCCAAGCGGCTGCGCGAACTCAACAAGATGGGTCTCTTCGCGGAGCTCAGCCGGCGCGAAGTGCGCGTGGTCGACGGCTTCATGCATGAGCGCACCTACCTCAAGGACGAGGTCATCTTCGACGAGGGCGAACAGGGCGAGGCCTTCTACCTGGTGCTGGAGGGTGCGGTGCTGATCTGCCGCCAGGGCCAGAGCGAAACGCCGATCGCGACGCTGGACGCCGGCCAGTTCTTCGGCGAGCTGGCCCTGCTGGACGACGCGCCCCGCTCGGCGCAGGCGCGGGCCGCACAGGACTGCACGCTGCTGGTGCTGTTCCGCGGCGACTTCCTCGGGCTGATGCAGTCGCACAGCCTGATCGCCTCGAAGATCGCGATCCAGCTGGCGCGCCACCTCGGTGCCCGGCTGCGCGCCTCGGCCCGCGGGGACCTCCGCAATCTATGACGACCACAGAATCCGGGCAGCGCGGAACGTCGCCGGTGCGACCGGTCCGCTACCACTCCGGACCGCTGGCCTGGTGCCTGATCCTGGGCGGCACCTGCCTGCTGCTGTTCCTGTTCCAGAAGATCCTGTGGCTGGTCGTGCCCTTCCTGTTCGGGCTGATCATCTACTACCTGCTGTTCCCGCTGCAGCAGCGCCTGGTACTCGGCGGCATGACACGCGACGCCGCCTCGGCGCTGGTCAGTGGCGCGGTGTTCGCGCTGGCGGCGCTGCTGGCCTTCCTGGCCTTTCCGTGGCTCGGCAGCCACCTGGCGTCCTGGCAGGACTCCGGCACGCGCTACATCGAGGGGGGCTTGCGCTTCGTCGCGGACACGCTGGCCTGGCTGGAGCGCAACTTCGCGTTCGCCGCCCGGGCCCGGCTCAGCAGCCAGCTGACGCAGCAGATCAGCGGGCTGGGCGACAAGCTGGCCAGCACCTACCTGGCCGACATCGCGCTCACGGTGGCCGCCTGGTTGCCCTCGCTGCTGCTGGCGCCGTTCCTGGCCTTCTTCTTCCTGCGCGACGGCTGGCGCTTCAAGAAGTTCCTGAGCCGTGCCGTGCCCAACGCCTTCTTCGAGCGCACGCTGTACCTGCTGGACAAGGTGGACCACACCGCCCGCCTGTACTTCCAGGGCCTAATCAAGCTTACGGTGCTTGACATGCTGTGCCTGGCGCTGGGGCTGTGGGTGCTGGGCGTCTCGGCGCCGCTGCTGCTGGGCCTGATCACCGCGGTGCTGGCCTGGGTGCCCTACATCGGCTCGATCCTCGGCTGCCTGCTGGTGGTGATGGTGGCCGCAACCGACTACCCCGGCGACGCCAGTGTCGCCTACGGGGCGATCGGTCTGTTCATCCTGGTCCGGCTGCTGGACGATTTCGTCTTCATGCCGCTGACGATCGGGCGCAGCCTGAAGATGCACCCGCTGCTGACGGTGGTGATGATCTTCGTCGGCGGCGCGGTGGCCGGCGTGGCCGGGCTGATGATGGTGCTGCCGCTGCTGGGCGTCGTCATGGTGCTCGGCGAGACGCTCGGCGAGGTCATCACCGACCCGCGGCTGCGGGCGCGCCATGCGTTCGCCAAGCGGCTGCGGCACCAGGCGGTGACGCGCGATCTCCAGGCCTGAGCCGCGCGGCGCGCCAGGTTGATCCAGGCGACGCGCGCGCAGCGCAGCTTGGTGGTAAATTGCCGCTGAACTCCACCGCGCGCTGCGCCGCAGTGCCTCCACCCATGCCTGCATCGATCCCGCTGCACCGCCTGTGCCGGCGTCTGACCGGCCTGCTGCTGGCCAGCCTGTGCGCCGGTGCCGGAGCCCAGTCCGAAGCCACCTACACGGTGCAGCCGGGCGATCACCCCTGGAGCATTGCGCAGCGCTACCTGCTGCGGCCCGCGATGGCGGCCGCGCTGGCCCGGCACAACGGCATCCGCAACGACCGGCGCATCGCGCCCGGCACGGTGCTGCGCATACCGGCCCCCTGGCTGCGCCAGCAATCCGCGCGTGCACGGCTGGCTACGCTGCATGGTGACGTGCAGCTGGTCGATGCCGCGGGCGGCAGCCGGGCGGCGGTGCAGGGGGAGGTCTGGGAGCCCGGCACCAGCCTGCGGACCGGCGTGCAGTCGACCGCCCGCCTGGAGTTCGAGGATGGCACGCAGGCCCTGGTACGCCAGCTCAGCCACATCCGGCTGCTGCAGGCCCAGCGGCCGGTCCTGGGCAGCGGCCACGAGGTGCAGCTCGATCTGGTGCGTGGCGCCATCGAGAACCTGGTGCGGCCGGTCACCGGGCCTGGGGCCCGCTTCGAGATCCGAACGCCTGCGGCGGTTGCGGCCGTGCGCGGCACCCAGTTCCGCGTGCAGGCCGACGAGACGCAGACGCGCACCGAGGTGCTCGAAGGCGCGGTGCTGGTGCGCAACGACCGGGGAGAGGCAGCGGCCGCGGCCGGCAGTGGCACGGTCGCCACCGCCGGGGCCGTCCCGCAGGCGCCGACCCCGTTGCCGGCCGCGCCGGACCTGTCCGGCCTGCCCGCGCGGCTGGAGCGCCTGCCGGTCGATTGGCCGATCCCGGCGGTCGCCGGTGGCGTCGCCTACCGCACGCAGGTGGCACCGGATGACGGCTTCGCGCTGCTGTTGTCGGACGAGCTCACCGGTGCACCACGCATCCGGATCCTGGCCGCGCCCGACGGAGCGCAGGTGCTGCGGGTCCGCACTGCGGATGCCCAGGGGCTGGAAGGCCCGTCGGCCGAGCGCCGCATCGAGATCTTCACGCAGCCCGCAGCCCCGTTCCTGATCGAGCCGGCGCGCGACGCGCAGACGCTGTCGGCCCAGCCGGAGTTCCGCTGGACGCAGGTGGGCCCGACGCTGCACTACCGGCTGCAGATCTTCGCGGCAGATGCGCCGGACACGCAGCCCCTGGAGGACCAGACCGTGGCAGGCGCCACCGCCGCGCGGCCCCAGCGCCCGCTGCCACCGGGCCTGTACCGCTGGCGCGTTGCCAGCATCGACCCGGAGCGCCAGCGGCAGGGCCCCTGGGGTGACAGCCAGGGCCTGCGGCGCGTCGCGCCGGGGCCGGACCTCCCGCCCCCCGAAGCGCAGGACGGCAGGATGGTGCTGCAATGGCCGGTGCAGGCACATGCAGCGCGGTACGACGTGCAGGTTGCCAGCGACGCCGCCTTCGCCAGCCTGCTGGCCGAGGACAGCACCACCACGGCCGCGTACCGGTTCCAGCGGCCGGCGCCCGGCAGCTACCAGGTCCGGGTGCGGGCCGTCGGCGCCGACGGCTTTGTCGGGCCCTGGGGCGCGCCGCAGGGCTTCACGATCCCGGTGCCAGTGCCGGAGCCCGAACCCCCTGTCAGAGACTGGCGGCCGTGGCTGCTGCTGGTGCCGCTGCTGCTGCTCGCACTGTGACGTTCGAGCCCCCGGCCGACAACGGCACGCCGCCACCGGGGGCCGCGGCATGGCGCCGTCTGCTGTGGCAGCCGGTGCTGGGCCTGGGGATCGCCTGCCTGCTGCTGTTGGGCCTGTTCACGCCGCAGTGGGTGCAGCGCCTGGACCTGATGCTGTTCGACCAGGTCGCCCCGCAGCGCCCGGCGGCCCCGGCCGACGCGATCGTGCTGGCGGTGGATGGCCCCAGCCTGGGGACGCTGGGGCGCTGGCCCTGGCCGCGAAGCATCCACGCAGCACTGATCGACGCGCTGGGCACGGCCGGTGCGGCCAGCATCACGATCCCGCTGATCTTCGCCGAGCCGGATCCGGATCCGGCGAATGACCAGGCCCTGGCTGCGGCGATCGCGCGCCACGGCCGCGTGATCCTGCCGCTCACGCCGGTGCAGTCCGGCACATCGATGACGGCCGGCTACCCGCTGCAAGCCCTGCGCCAGGCGGCGGCGGGCATCGGCCATGTCGACATGGAGATCGACGTCGACGGGCAGGTGCGCGGCCTGTTCCTGCGGGCCGGCGTCGGGCGGGAGCTCGCACCCGCCCTGGGCCTGGCCAGCTACCAGGCGATGCAGCCCGCCAACACCGCCAGCCCCCTGCCCGGACGCCGGGCACCGACCGGCGGCAGCCCCGACAGCTGGCGCCGCGACGCGCAGGTGCTGCTGCCCCGAATGGCGCAGCCGGCACCGCGCATCAGCGTGCTGGATGCGCTGCGCCATCCGGAATCGCTGGCGGCGGTGCGTGGCCGCGCGGTGTTCATCGGCATCACCGAGTCCGGTCTGGGGGGCGAGCTGAGCTCCCCGGTGCTGGGGCGCCAGCGCACGCTGCCCGCCGTGGACCTGCATGCCCATGTCCATGAATCGCTGCGCGCCGGCGCGCTGATCACGCCCGCCGCCCCGACGGCGCAGGCCGTCTATGCGTTGCTGCTGGTCGGGCTGCTGGTGCTGTGGCCTCTGCGCGGTCACGCCGCGCCCGGCGGCAGCACGCGGGCCCTGGCCTGGATCGCCGGCATCAGCCTGCTGCTGCCGCTGCTGGTCAGCGCGCTGCTGTTGCACACGCGCCAGCTGTGGCTGGCGCCGATGGCCGCCACGCTGGCCCTGGCGGCCGGCCTGGCCCTGGGGCTGGGCCTGCATGTGCGCGCCGCCCGGCGCGCACTGCGCCGGCTGCGCCACCACGCACAGGCCACGCTGGACGCGATCGGCGACGGCGTCATCACGGTCGACCGGCAGACCCGCATCCGCTTTGCCAACCCGCGCGCAGTGCAGCAGTTCGGCCAGGGCGTGGACACCGGCCGGGCCATCGGCGTGGCGCTGGGCCTGCAGGCCGAGAGCCTCGCCCTGCTGTGCGCCTCGCTGGACGAGTGCCAGCGCAGCGGCAACGATGTCCGGATCGCGAGCACGCTGCTGCGGCCGCAACCCGATGGCGAACCGCACCAGCTGCGCGTGGGGATCAGCGCGCTGCGCAACGCCGAGCAGCAGCCTGACGGCGCGGTGATCGTGGTGTCCGATGTCACCGATGCGGTCGCCAGCGCGCACCGGCTGCAGATCGCCGCCACGCACGACACGCTGACCGGGCTGCCCAACCGGGTGCTGTTCCAGGAGCGGCTGGCGCTGGCGCTGGCCCGGGTGCAGCGGCACGACAGCCGGCTGGCGGTGCTGTTCATCGACCTGAACCGCTTCAAGCGCATCAACGACAGCCTGGGCCACCGGCTGGGCGACCAGGTGCTGCGCGAGGTGGCCAGCCGGCTGGCCGGCATCTGCCGCAGCAC
>JAEUOX010000463.1 GCA_016790475.1 Rhodoferax sp.
TTCTTGTCCGCCATGTCCATGGCGGCCAGACTGGCCACCGACGCAAAGTAGGCGGGGTCGAGTTGCAGCGAGCGCTCAAAGCTCTTGCGGGCACCCGCGACATCCTTCTTGGCCAGCAGGGTCCGACCCCGCAGGTTGTGCGCCAGGGGACTGTCCGGCTGCTTCTTCTCCAGGACGTCGATCGCCTGAAGCGCCTTGTCCAGCTCGCCGCGCCGCAAATGCGTGCTGATCAGCGCCATCGTGGCCGTGGTGCCGGATTCCGTCGCAGAGATCTCCTGCAGCTCGGCCATGCCGGCATCCGCCCTGCCACCGGCCACCTGGGTCAGCGCCATGGCGGTCCGCGTCCGTTCGTTCTTCGGGTCAAGCTTGCTCGCCCGGGCGAAGAACTCCTCGGCGCGCTTGGGATCGGCGCTTTGCAGGAACACCTCGCCCAACAGCGCGTTCAGGTTGGCATCCAGCTTGTCGGCTTCCTTCAGAAAGGGCTGCGCCGTGGACATCGCCTTGGCCGGCTGCCCGGAACGCAGATAGGCCGTCGTCAGCAGGCGCCGGGTCAGCACCGCGTCCGGCGCAATCTGCAGGCTCTTGGCCAGATAAGACTCCGCCTGTACCAGGCTGTTGGCCTCCAGTTCGATGGCGCCCGCCAGCTGAAGGGCCAGCGCGCTGTTCGAGGCCAGCTTCATGAGCTGCTGCGATCGCTCCTTGGCGGTCTTGATGTCCCGCTTCTGGTAGGCGAGCATCGCGTCAAAGTAGAACGTTGTCGGAACGCTCGGGGCCACCTTGCGCAACGCATCCAGCTGCTTGGCCGCGTCGTCAAACTTTCGCTCCCGCAGCAGCTGGGTAAGGATGGACGCGTGCCCCTCAATGTAGTTTGGCTTGACCTCCACGGCCTTTCGGTAGGCTGCCATGGCTCCTGCGGCATCCTGTTTGCCGTAGGCCAGCATGTCGCCCCGGAACCGGTGCGCCTCCTCGAAACCGGGCGCCCGGGCCAGGATACCGTCGACCATGGCCAGGGCGCCGTCAATATCCCGCTTGGACGCCTTTTCCCTGGCCTGGATCAGCTGCGCCGCCGGGTTGTTCGGGTCGGCCGCCAGCGCGGCGGCCAGGGCCGCCTGCGACTCGCTGGCTTTGCCCAGCGCGGCATAGGCGGCCACCAGGGCCACCTTCAGTTCCGCCTGGTTCGCGGCATTGGACAGCGTCGTTCCACCAAATTCTTCGGTCAGCTTCTTGAACTGCCCCTGCCCTGCCAGGGCCTTGACCAGCAAGGGCACCACGGCCTCGGGCGAATGTTTCAACGCCAGTGCCTTGCGCAACTCTGCCTCCGCACCGGCCATGTCACCGGTACGGATGAGCGCCTGGCCCAACAGGAAACGCGCCTCCGGGTTCTCCGGCTTCTCCTGCAATGCATTCTTGAGCTGGATGATGGCCGACTTGGAGTCGTTCTTGGCCAGGAAGTCGCGCGCCGAGGCGACCATCTTGTCCGGATCGCTGCCGCCGCAGCCTGCAAGCACCAGCGCTGCGAGCAGCGCCGCCAGTGCGGCCTTGGTCATGGGAAACGCGGGCAGATGTTTCATGGGAGATCCCTGGGTGATGGATGGCTTTGGGCCACTCGGATGGCTTACTTGAGGCCGAGGCGGTGCATCAGGTCGTACAGCGTGGGGCGGCTGACACCCAGCAGCTCGGCCGCCTTGACGATGTTGCCGTTGACACGGCCCAACGCGGCGATGATGGCACGCTTCTCGGCCTCGTCGCGGATGCTGCGCAAGTCCAGCGAGACGGTCACGTCCTCGGCGGGTGCCGGCGCCAGGCCGATCTCGTCCAGCGTGATCTGGTTGCCGTCAGCCATGATGGTGGCGCGCTTGATGCAGTTTTCCAGCTCGCGGATGTTGCCCGGCCAGGGGTGGGCCTCGATGGCGCGCACCGCGTCTTCGCTCAGGTGCATGCTGCCGCGGTTTTGCTCGTGCGCAAAGCGGCGCACGAAGGCATGGGCCAGCAGCGCCGGGTCGCCTACGCGGTCGCGCAATGGCGGGATGTTGATGACGATCTCCGCCAACCGGTAATACAGGTCTTCGCGAAAGCGGCTTTCCTTGGTCAGCGCCTTCAGATCCTGGTGGGTGGCGCAGACGATGCGCACGTCCACCGGGATTTCCTGGCGCCCGCCAATGCGCTCGATCGTGCGCTCCTGCAGGAAGCGCAGCAGCTTGGCCTGCAGCGAAAACGGCAGGTCGCCGATTTCGTCGAGCATCAGCGTGCCGCCATTGGCCATCTCGATCTTGCCCAGCGTCTGCTTGGCCGCACCGGTGAAGGCACCCTTCTCATAGCCGAAAAGCTCGCTCTCCAGCAGGTTCTCCGGGATGGCGGCGCAATTGATCGCGACGAACTTGCCCGCCTTGCGCGGTGAGGCCTGGTGCAGGCCGCGCGCCAGCACTTCCTTGCCGGTGCCGCTCTCGCCCAGCAGCATCACGGTGGCGCCGCTGCCGGCGACCTTCTCGATGGTGCGGCACACCTTGAGCATCGCCGGGTCGCGCGTCATCAGTCCGGCCAGCGAGTCCGGCGGCTGCATCGATTGCAGGCGCTTGTTTTCGGCCTGCAATTCGGCCAGCCGGAAGGCACGCTCGACCGTCAGGTTCAGCAGTTCCGGCTCGAAGGGCTTGGCGAAGAAATCATAGGCGCCCAGCGCCACCGCCCGCAGTGCGTTGGCCTGATCGTTCTGGCCGGTCAGCACAATGACCTTGACGTCCGGGTCGGCAGCAAGCATTTGCTCCAGCAGCTTGAAGCCTTCGGAAACGGAATCCGGATCAGGGGGCAGGCCCAGATCCATCGTGACGACGGCCGGATTGACGCGGCGCATCTGCACCAGCGCGGACTCCCGATCGTGGGCCGTCACGGACTCGAAGCGATCGAGCGACCATTTGATCTGTTTTTGCAGCGCCAGGTCGTCTTCGACGATCAGCAGGGCGCGGGATTTGTCAGTGCTCATGAAGCTCCGAGAGGTTGCAGATCCGAGTGCCGCTGCAATTCGAATAGCGGCAGCAGCACGGTCACGATGGTTCCGCGGTTCAGCGCGCTGTCCACGGAGATTTTCCCACCCAATTCTTGCACGTACTGAAAGCTTTCATAGGCGCCGATGCCCATGCCCGCCTTCTTCGTGGTCTGGAAAGGCTTGAACAGGCGCTCGCGCACGAACTCGGGCGACATGCCATGGCCGGTGTCGCCGACCTCGATCAGCGCCTGGCCCTGGGCCCGGTCCAGCCGAAGCCAGACACGGCCATCGGCGTCGGTGGCATCGAACGCGTTCTGCACCATGTGGCCGACAATGCGCTCGATGCGCTCTTCATGCCCGCGCGTCACCACCGGCTCGGCAATGTCGAGCTCCAGCGCACGGCCACGCTCTGCCGAGACCTTGGCGATGCGCCGGGCGATCGCCTCCAGGTCCACCCCGACGGCCGTGCCGGGCGGCGTGGCGCCTTCGCGCAGCTGCAGCATCAGCTGGCGCATCCGGTCCAGCGAGTTCTCGACCGTGAGCAGCATGTCCTGCTGGAACTCCGGGTTGTTGTGCAGCCGCTTGGCGTTCTTCATCATCAGCGACAGCTGCGTGACGATGTTCTTCAGGTCATGCACGACAAAGGCGGACATGCGGTTGAAGGCGTCGAACTTGCGGACATCCAGCAGGGCCTCGGTCGCCTGCATCAGCGCCAGGAAGCTGGCCGCCTGGCGGCCGGCCGTCTTGAGCAGGTCGTTGACCTCCCAGTTGACGTCCATCCGGGCGCGCGATTTCGCCAGCACGACGAAACCGATCAT
>JAEUOX010000326.1 GCA_016790475.1 Rhodoferax sp.
TCGCGGACGGCTTCGAGTACGGCCTGGGCGCCGAGATCGGCATCAGCACCGACAAGTTCCACGCGCGCGGGCCGGTGGGGATCGAGGGGCTGACGTCGCTGAAGTACGTGGTGTTGGGGAACGGGGAGATCCGGACCTGAGCGGCGTCGAGAAAGTCCGGCCGCTTGACGCGGCTCAGTGGGTCGTGGCCGCCAGCACCGTCACTTGAGAACGCGGCAACAACCGGCGGAAATCGGCATCGAAGGTGACCAGATGCTCGCCTAGGTGAAGCGTTGCCGCAGCCAGCCATGCGTCCGGCAGGTGGTTGCCGGTGAATTTCTTGTCCAGGCACAGTTGGCGCAATGTGGGCCATTCGGGGCCCAAGGTCACCATGGACACCCCGGGCTGGGCCAACAGGGCATCGACAAACGAAATTGCATCGTCAATGTCAGCCGGCGCCTTGAATATCTTCGGGCTCGTGACCAGTCGCAAAAAGCTGGCGACAACCAGGGGCATCAATTGAAGTGACTTACCGACGGCGGCCATCCCTAGCGCTTGCGTCAACCAGGCTCTGGAGGCTGCATGGTGTGGGTGGTCGCTGCGTGACGCCGCCACCAGCAGATTGACATCAGGTGTCATCTTCCAGCGCCGCCAGCATCGCCTTGTTGCTGAGTGGGTTCACACCAACTACCAGCCCGCCACGGCCTTTGAGCACCGGGATGCGCGGCTTGGGCGCCCGAGGCGGTTTGGCTGCATCCCTGAGGCGCAGTTGCAAACCTTCTTCGATCAGGCGTGTGAGGCTGGTGCCTTGCTGCACCGCCAGCACCTTGGCATTGGCCAACAACTGGTCGTTGATGTCGAGTGTCGTCTTCATGCAGGAATAGTACAGATTTCTGTATGAAACAGCAACGCCAAGCTCAGAAAGGACATCGCCCGCATCAACCGCTACGGCAGCCGCCACACCGACGCCATCGTCACGCGCGACCACCCGCATGCCCAGGCCTTCCTGCGGCAGGTGGATTCGGCCAGCGTGATGGTGAACGCGAGCACGGGCTTCGCGGACGGCTTCGAGTACGGCCTGGCCGGGTCACGGCTTGAAGACGGGCGTCACCAGCCAGACCGGCCTTGCGGATTGACGATATGTATTCGATCGATTACATTTGATCGGTGTTCATCGTCAAGCCACTTCCCGAGTTCACGTCTTGGCTCGATCATTTGACAGACGCCACCATCCGCGGCGTTGTGGTCGCCCGGATCAAGCGGCTCGAGCGAGGTCTTCTTGGCGACGTTGAGCCAGTGGGTGACGGTGTCTCCGAGCTTCGCATCCATGTTGGGGCCGGATGGCGCGTGTATTTCACGCAGCGGGGTAGCCAGCTGCTTGTCCTGCTGGCTGGTGGATCAAAGCGAACGCAGAAGGTCGACATACGGCGTGCGAAAGCGCTGGCCGCATTTCTGGACTGAAAAAGGAAACGACGATGAGCACGCGAATCAAGGTTGACGAATTGCCCGCATTTGATGCCGCGCCCTATCTCGACAGTGATGAGGCCATTGCTGCCTACCTGACTGACATTCTGCAGGCCAATGACGCAGGCCTGCTTTCCGCCGCTCTGGGGGACATCGCCCGCGCACGGGGCATGACTGAGATTGCCAAGGCGGCAGGCATCACGAGGGAGGCGCTATACAAAGCCTTGCGGCCAGGAAGCGCGCCGCGCTTCGACACGGTCAACCGTGTCTGTACCGCCCTTGGCGTTCGCTTGATAGTTGAGCCCTTGCATCCAGCTTGACGCCACTATGCCGCCATCGCCCACATCAACCGCTACTGCAGCCACCACACCGACGCCATCATCACGCGCGACCACCAGCATGCCCTGGCCTTCCTGCGGCAGGTGGATTCGGCCAGCGTGATGGTGAACGCGAGCACGCGCTTCGCGGACGGCTTCGAGTACGGCCTGGGCGCCGAGATCGGCATCAGCACCGACAAGTTCCACGCGCGCGGGCCGGTGGGGATCGAGGGGCTGACTTCGCTGAAGTACGTGGTGCTGGGGAACGGGGAAATCCGGACCTGAGCGGGCCACCGGCGGACGGTCTCGGGCCGTGAATGTCAGCCGCGCGGGTGCGCCACCGCGTGCAGCGCAACGATGTCCGGCTGCGCCGCCGACAGCGCCGGGTACGCCCGCAACACCGCCGGATCATGCCCCGGCACCACATGGTCCGGCGAATCCGCCAGCTGCAGCAGCCGGTCGAAGCCGCGCAGCATGTCTCCCACGTGGTAGACGATCGGAAAGGGCGAGCGCCGCTGCAGGTTCTGCCCGTAATGCGCGGCGTCCGATGCCAGCACGACCCAGCCGCGCTGCGTGTGCACCCGCACCGCCTGCAGGCCGTCGGTGTGGCCGCCCACATGGTGCAGCGAGATGCCCGGCCAGGGGGTCGCATCCCCCTGGTGGAACTGCACCCGCCCGGCGTAGACCTGGCGCAGCAACTGCACGACGTCGTCGACGTCGTAGGCGTGGCGCAGGAAGGGTTCGCACATGCAGGGGCCGGTGGCAAAGGCCATCTCGCGCGCCTGCACATGGAAGCGGGCCGCGGGGAACTT
>JAEUOX010000480.1 GCA_016790475.1 Rhodoferax sp.
GGCAGCTTCGTGACCGTCAAGCAGGACAACGACAACAACCCGGCGCGCGGTCCGCAGGAAGTGCGCGCCGGCGCCATGACCTTCGCCACCGGTGGCGGCAGCACCCAGCTGCCGGTGCTGTTCGATGCCAGCCTGCTGGGCCTGGCCAGCCTGTCGGACGTGCAGACCCTCGCGCCATTGGACGCCCTGGTCGGCACCCCGGCGGCCGACCACCTGCTGATCCTGAGCCTGGACTCGCGGCGGCTCGTCGAAACCACCCGGAGCGGGCAGGTGCTCGGCAGCCTGGACCTGGCGGGCTTCACCCCACAGGCCATCGAAGGCCTGACGATCGACCACCGCGGCGTGATCTACCTGGTGGCCGAGGACTCCGGCACGCCGGCCTCGCGCTTGCTGGTGCTGACCCCGGTGCCGGAGCCGGAGGCCTGGAGCCTGCTCGCAGCCGGGCTCGCGCTGCTGGTCGGGTGGACGCGGCGGCGGGCGCCCACCGCCTGATCACGCGGCACGCCACAGCCCCTGCGGCAGCGGCACCGCCCCCGGCAGCACCCCGCGCGCCAGCAGCTCCGGCTCCAGCCCGAACTGCCGCTGCACCACGCTGGCCAGCAGGCTGCGCAGATCGGTGGTCGGGCGCAGGTCGCGGCCGTCCAGCAACTGCGTTGCCGCGAGACCCGGCCAATCGGTCAGCACGCGGCCACCGGCCACCGCGCCACCGGCCAGCAGCGCAACCCCACCGGTGCCGTGGTCGGTGCCGCCGGTGCCGTTGAAAGCGGCCGAGCGCCCGAACTCCGTCATCACCAATACCGTCGTGCGGCCCCAGGTGCCGCCGAGTGATTCCCGCAGCGCGGCCAGCCCTGCATCCAGGCCGGCCAGCAGCCGGGCCAGCCGGCCGGCCTGCTGGGTGTGGGTGTCCCAGCCATCGGTCTCGAGCCAGGCCACGCGCGGGCCATCCGCACGCGCCAGAAAGCTGCCGGCCTGCCGCGCCAGCGAGACCAGGCTGTTGTCCACCACCGCGACCGCGGCCATGCCCTGCTGCGCCATGGACCGGGCGAAGGCCTGACGCAGCGCGGGATCGTCCCGGTACAGCTCCGCGACCCGCGCCAGCAGGTCGTCGCGCTGGCCGGTGCTGCGCGTGGCGGTCCAGGTGCTGGCCGCCTCGGCGCCACGCAGCGCCAGCGGCATCGCGCTGGTCAGCGCCAC
>JAEUOX010000493.1 GCA_016790475.1 Rhodoferax sp.
CATCTGCGCATCGCCCCGGGTCTGCAGCGACACCAGGAAGAAACGGCCGGACAACTCGCCCACCAGCCGGGGCATCACGGCGCGCTCGGTGAACCGGTACCAGTGCTTGCGCCAGAACGACACGACCCAGGACGGACCGTCCGAAAAGCCCAGCCTCCGGTGGTGCTGGTAGCGCCGGAACCAGGGCCGGGCCAGGCTGGCGGCCGCGAAATACAGCATGCCCCACTTGGCTGCCTGTCCGTAGGTGCTGCCCAGCGGGCGGGACGCCGGCAGCGGCTGCGGCACCTGGCTCAGGTAGAAGCGCGGATCGTTCGGCAGGCTGGAGTTGTTGTTGACGCCGTCGCGCTCCAGCGTGATGAAGTCCGGGCGAAGATAGCCCTCCTCGAACACGCCGACATGGATGCCACGGCGCTGGGTCTTGCGCAGCGCCGCCACATGCACCGGCCGGCAATCCCCGAACAGGAACACCATGTCGATGTTCAGGCGCACCAGCAGGTCGTCGAAATAGGCCGGCCACTGTGCCAGGTCGCCGCGGAAATTGAACACACCGGCAAACGACGGATCCAGCGAGAAAAGCCAGTCACCGCCATTGAAGTTGACCTTGAACACGGTCGCGCCGGCCAGCGTGAGATCGGCCGCCAGGCGGGCGAAGAAGGGTCCGACCGGCCCTTGCAGCATCAGGACCCGCTGGCCGCTGAACTCGTTGAGACCGTTCGTGATCATCGACTAGCGCGTCACGTTGATCACGCCCAACACCGGCGCTGCAATGGACGTGACGATGTTCAGGAACTTCTGCAACTCCGCCGCCGGTGCATTGGAGACGTACAGCACGTCGCGGTGTTGCACCGGGAAACTCTGGGCCACGAAGAAGCTCCCCGGGTCTTTCAAGTCGAGCTGGTAGATCACCGGCACCTTGCCGTCCGGTGTGGTCACGACCTTGCCAGGCCATTCAAGTGCGGCGGCCTCCTCCAGCCGGAACACGAACACGCCGCGCGCATCGGCCCGCGCGTCCTGCAGGCCGCCGGCCCGCGCCAGCGCCTGGCTCAGCGTGATGCCCTGCGCCTCGAGGGGCAGTTCCTCGTTGCGCCCGGTCGCGCCCAGCACCGTGAAGCTCAACGGCTGGAACAGCGCCGTGATCACGTCACCGGATTGCAGCGGCACGTTCTGGCGCGGGTCCCGGATCACCTGGTCCAGCGGCATGGCCAGCACCTGCTGCCCGCGCGTGAGCTGCAGCGTGGTCTTGTTGACCGGCTGGCGCACGCCACCGGCGGCGGCCAAGGCGTCGAGCAGGCGTTCGCCGCGCGCGGTCAGCGGCATCCGGGTGCTGGTGGTGACCTCCCCCACGACAGTCACGTTCGACGACACGTTGCGGATCACCCGCATAAGCACCTGCGGCTGGTTGGCCTTGCCCTGCAAGCGCCGAGCCACCTCGGCCTCGATCTGCTGCGGCGTGCGGCCGGCGGCCGGTACCTGGCCGACAAAGGGCATGTTGATCGCGCCGTCGGCAGGCACCATCTGCTCCGGGAAACTGCTGACGCGGGCGGTGCCGGGGCCGGCACGCAGCTCGGTGGTACCGCCACCGAACAGCATGGCCGGCGGGGCCTCCCAGACCGACAGCTCCACGACATCGCCGGCACCCACCAGGTAGCCGGCGGCAGCCGC
>JAEUOX010000009.1 GCA_016790475.1 Rhodoferax sp.
GGTGGACAGCCTGCACCGGATGCTGGTGCAGACGCTGCGCTCGGTGGGTTAGCGCATCAGGTCCTCGATCGCGTCGATCACGATCCGGCTGCCGATGGCGATCAGCAGGATGTCGTTCAGCACGCGCACATAGCGGTAGCCCGGCGGCGGCGTGCCGATCACGACGACCAGCTCGTGCGGCACCGGATACCAGACGGTAGACGCCGCCAGCGGCTGGCCCCGCTGCCACTTCTTGGCCTGCCCGGGCGGCTGGCAGCCGTTGTTCTTCTTTGCCAGGCCGGGCGGGCAGCGTCCTGACGCGCGCTTGCGGCCGAAGTACTCGCTGGCGGCCTGGCGCTGGCGGTCCTGGAAGTAGGCGCCGACCGGAAGGTCTTCCACCGGCCGCGGGTGCTTGCCTTTGCCGGGCGGGCCACCGTCCGGCTGCTTGGCCCATGCGTAGCGTGTGGCCAATGCCAGCGGCAAAAGAATCAACAGGGGGCGACGGGACAAGGCGGGGGCGGAAAGATGCATGGGGTCGTCCAGGGAATCGTGAAGTGGCGAGCGAGACTGCGGGGGGAAGGGGCAGTGTCTGCCATTCTATTTGCGCCCACCGGCCCAGGTGTTGCCAGCCACTGCGATGCCACCGACCTGGGCTGGCGTCGCCTTGCCGGTGGCGCCTGCCGCGCGCGGGGACGGGGCCTAGCCGCTCACGACCTGACCCAGTTGCAGGCCGAGTTCGCGCGCAATCCGGCCCCAGCCGGTGCCGGCGGCACGCAGGCCCTCGATCACTTTCAGCGCGTCGGCACCTGCGCCCAGGACCGTGCTGTACCGATCAGCCAGCTGGCCTGCCGTCGGCGCCGTCTCCACGCTGACCGTGCCGGACGAGCCGGTGGCAGAAGTGGCGGTCTGTGCCAAAGCACCGAGTGGCACGAGGCAGGCGGTCGCGATCAAGGGAGCCAGGATCAGGGGGACAGCGGTTCGGTGCATGGTGCGTTCTCCTTGAATGTGGATGCCGTCTCACCTGAGCGACGCCAATCAGGGATGCTTCGAATAAGAGGCGACCGAACCGGCATGCTACTGCCGACCCTGCGGATCTCGCGCCAGATGTGTCACGCGCCAACAAGGTCTTGCAATCAGATACCTTCCGTGTGTCCACCGCTTGCGCAGGCCGGTGACCGTCGGCTATTGCGGTGATTCCCGCGATCCCTGGCCCGGTGCGCTTGCGGCCGATGGCTTGCGCCGTGCCACCAGATCGATCTCCACCCGGGCGCCGCGTGCCAGACCGGTGACGCCGATGCAGGTTCGCGCGGGACGGCGACCGGGCTCGAAATACGAGGCATACACCGCATTCATCGCGGCGTAGTCCTCGTCGAAATGCCGCAGGTAGACGCGCGCCGAGACCACATCCGGCAGGTCCAGCCCGCAGCCCTGCAGCACCGTGCGCAGGTTGCGCAGGACCTGGTGCGTCTGCGCCTCGATGCCCTCCGGATACGGGCCGTCATTGGCGGTGGTCGTGAATGGCATCTGCCCGGTGATGAAGACCCAGCCGTCGGTCTCGACCGCGTGGCTGAACGGGGCGACCGGGTCCGGGGCGCCCGTGATCATGTGGAAGAGGGTGGTCATGGGCGCAGTATCTCAGGGGGCGG
>JAEUOX010000033.1 GCA_016790475.1 Rhodoferax sp.
GCATCGCCACCGACGATCAACGCCAGGCCCAGCGCGCGGGCCGGTGTGATCGGCGTGCCCAGCACCAGCAGCGCGAGCAGCGCCGTCCACAGCGGCAGGCTGCCCGGGATCAGCACCGACCCATGCGCCGCCGGCGCGAACACGAAACCGGCATAGGCCAGCAGGGCATACAGCAGGCCCCCGAACACACCCGCGATGGCCGTGGTGCGCAGCGGCAGCGGCGAGAAACCGAACAGCGACGAGGTCTCGCGGCCGGCGCGGCGGTCCTGGCGCACCAGCCACCAGCCCACCGGCAGCAGCACCGCGCTGGCGCCCAGGATGCGCGCGCAGGCCAGATCCAGCGGGTGCAGCACGCCGCTCCGGCCGGGGTCGACCGAGGCGCGCGCAATCACGATGAAGGACGTCCAGATGGTGACGGTCACCAGGGCGGCCAGCAGCCCGATCGTGCGCCGGGACAGTGGCAGGGGGAATCGCATGCCGGGATTATCCGTTGCACCCGCAGGTAGACTCCGCCCCATGTCCGACCCGCAGCGTTTCCTGCCCGCGCGCGTGCTGGCCCTGCTGGGGGCCGGCCTGCTGGCCGGCGCGGCCGCGGCCGAGGGCCTGCCGCCGGCCGTCGAGGCCGCGCTGGAGCGTGTGAAGCTGCCGCGCGAGGCGATCAGCCTGGTGGTGGCGGACGCCGAGGGCCGCGCGGCGCCGCGCCTGCTGCACCGCGCGCAGGTGCCGATGAACCCGGCCTCGGTGATGAAGCTGGTCACCACCTACGCCGCGCTGGACCTGCTCGGCCCGGCCTACACCTGGAGCACGCCGGTCTACATCGAGGGCGCCGTGCGCGACGGCACGCTCTACGGCACGCTGACGATCCGCGGCCTGGGCGACCCGAAGCTGGTGCTGGAGCGCATGTGGCTGCTGTTGCGCCGCGTGCAGGGCCTGGGCGTGCGCCACATCCACGGCGACATCGTGCTCGACCACAGCGCCTTCAGCGTGCCCGACACCGACCCGGGCGGCTTCGACGGCGAGCCGCTGCGGCCGTACAACGTCGCGCCCGATGCGCTGATGCTGAACTACAAGTCGGTCGTGATGACATTCGTGCCGGACCGCACCGCCAACATCGCGCAGGTGCAGTTCGACCCGCCGCTGGCCGGCGTCACCGTGCCGACCACGGTGCCGCTGTCGGCCGGCGAATGCGGCGACTACCGCGCCACGCTGCGCGCGGACTTCTCCGACCCGGCACGCGTGCGCTTTGCCGGCACCTACCCGGCCAGCTGCCAGGAGAAGGTCTGGCCGGTGGCCTATGTGGATCCGCGCAGCTACGGCGTGCGCGCGATCGAGGGCCTGTGGCAGGCGATGGGCGGGCAGCTCACCGGAAGCGTGCGCGACGGGCGCCTCGGCGCGCCGCTCGGCGGCGCGCCGGTGCCGGTGTTCGAGCTGGTGTCGCCCAGCCTGGCCGAAGTGATCCGCGACATCAACAAGTTCAGCAACAACGTGATGGCGCAGCAGCTGTTCCTGACGCTGGGCCTGACGCAGCGCCCCGCCGGCAGCGCCACCGCACCTGGCTCGATGGACGCCGCGCGCGAGGTGATCCGGCGCTGGTGGCCCGAGCGCGTCGGTACCGGGCTGGAGCCGCCGGTGATGGACAACGGCTCCGGCCTGTCGCGCAGCGAGCGCATTTCGGCGCAGGGGCTGGCGCGGATGCTGCAGGTGGCCTATTTGTCGCCGCAGATGCCGGAGCTGATGAGCTCGCTGCCGATCACCGGCGTGGACGGAACGATGCGGCGCAACCGCTCGCGCGCGGCCGGCAATGCGCACCTGAAGACCGGCAGCCTGCGGGACGTCGCAGCGCTGGCCGGTTATGTGCATGGCGCCAGCGGGCGGCGCTATGTGCTGGTGGCACTGATCAACCACCCGAACGCGGGTGCCGGCCGGCCCG
>JAEUOX010000043.1 GCA_016790475.1 Rhodoferax sp.
TGATCAGCGGGCAGGTGCAGGCGGCCTTCATCAGCAGCGCCGTCGCGCTGCCGCAGGTCAAGGCCGGCAAGTTGCGCGCGATCGGCATGTCTTCGGCCAACCGGCTGCCGGGCATTCCGGAGGACATCCCGCCGATCGCCGACACGCTGCTAGGCTACGACGTCACCGCGATCAACTACCTGGCGCTGCGCAGCGGCACGCCGCGCGTCATCGTCGAGCGGGCCAGCCGCGCGATCAATGAAGTGCTGGTCATGCCCTCGGTGCGGGACCGCATTGCCGCCGTCGGCGTCGTGCCGGTGGGCAGCACGCCGGAGGAGCTCGGACGGCGGGTCGCCACCGAGCGCACCAAGTGGGCCGAGGTGCTGCAGAAGGCCAACATCGTGCTGGAGTGACATGGCCGGCCCGTCCGCATCACCGCCGGTCGCGGTGGTCACCGGTGCCGGTCGCGGCATCGGCCTGGCGATCGCGACGCGCCTGGCCCGCGACGGCCTGCGTGTCGTCGCAACCGACGTCGACGCCGAAGTGCTCGATGCCGCAGTGGCGCAGCTGCGCGGGCAAGGGCTGGATGTCGCCGGGTCGGTCTTGGACGTGCGGGACCGCCCGGCCGTGGCGACACTGTTCGAGCGGCTGGGCGCCGTGCGGGTGGCCGTCAACAATGCCGGGCGGGCCTCGCGGCTGCTGCCGCTGCGCGAGCTCGATGCCAAGTCGCTGCGCGACATGCTGGCCGTGAACGTGCTGGGCAGTTTCATCGTGGCCCAGGAGGCGGCGCGCCGCATGCCGCAGGGCGGGCGGATCATCCAGATCGCGTCGCGCGGCTACCTGGGCGGCGCAGGCGCGGCGCACTATGTCGCCAGCAAGGCGGCCGTCGTGGGCATGGTCCGCGCGATGGCGATCGAGCTGCGCTGGGCCGGCATCACCGTCAACGCAGTGGCGCCCGGCATGGTCGATACGCGGATGCTGGACGACTTCACGCCGGCTATGCGCCGCAGCCTGGAGAGCCGCGAGCCGAGCGGCCACGCCGCCCACCCGGGCACGATCGCGGACACGGTGGCCTTCCTGGCCTCGGACGATGCGGCCCAGATCCAGGGGCAGGTGCTGCTGGTCGACGGCGGCAAAAGCGTCGGGATGCCACCGCTATGAAACCTGTCGTGGTGCTGATCGGCGCCGGCGCTGCCGGTGGCGCGGAGATCCCCGCGCAGCTGCAGCAGGACGGCCACACGCTGTGCTGCGTGGACGCTCCCGACCTGAACGCATGGCTGGCCAGCACGGATGCGGACGTCCCTGTCGAGGCCTTGGTGGTCCATGGCCCGGTACAGCGCAGCGGTCTGCGTTTCGACCAGATCGATGACGCCGCCTTCGAGCACGCACTGCAGACCCAGCTGCTGGACGTCGTGCTGGCGACGCAGTCCGTGCTGCCGCGCATGCACGCCGGCGCACGGATCGTGTTCACCGGCGTACGCGGGCACCTGGGGTGGTGTGCACCAGATGGCGGGCAGCGCCGCACTGGCCGCGATGGCGCGCTCGATGGCCCTGGAGCTTGCGCCCGAAGGCATCCGGGTGAACCTGGCGGCCGCCGCGTTCACCGGGGAGCGCGTCGACACCGCCGACCTGCGCGCCAGCGTCGCCCGGACCGTGTCCTTCCTTTGCGCCGCAGGGCCCGGCCTCAGTGGCGAGACGCTGCTGGTGGACGGCCTGGCGGCACTGCGCATGACCGAGGCGCGCGCGCCTGGGCCTGACAAAACTCCCCCACCATCCACCCCCTGAAGGAGATCCCCCCATGCAATTCGTCGAACTCGACATCACCGACCACGTCGCCCTGGTCACCATGAACGCGCCGCCGGTGAACGCTGTCTCGGCCACGCTGATGGACGAAATGATCGCCACCTTCGACAAGATGAGCGACCTGGACGAGGTGCGCGTCGTGGTGCTGACCGGCGCCGGCAAGATGTTCTGCGCCGGTGCGGACATCAAGAGCCGCGCGGGCCTGCAGATGCAGCCCGGCGACCGCTGGGCCCATTCGCGCCGCGCGCGGGAGCTGAGCTATTCGATCATCGAGTGCAAGAAGCCGGTGATCGCCGCGATCAACGGGCCGGCGCTGGGTGCCGGGCTGGGCATCGCGGTGTCCTGCGACATCCTGCTGTGCTCCGAGAACGCCAGCCTGGGCCTGCCGGAAGTGGACGTCGGCCTGATGGGCGGCGGCCGCCATGCGATGCGCGTCTGCGGCCACTCGCTGACCCGCCGCATGATGATGACCGGGGACCGCATCCCCGGCGCCGAGCTGTACCGCCGCGGTATCGTCGAGGCCTGTGTGCCGCTGGAGGAGCTGATGCCCACGACGATGGCGATGGCCCGCCGCATCGCCGCCAAGAGCCCGCTGGCCAGCCGCACGGCGAAGAACTCCGCCAGCACGATCGAGGGCATGACGCTGCGCGACGGCTACCGCTTCGAGCAGAACATGACCGCCGAGCTGGGCCGCAGCAACGACTCCCGGGAAGCGATGCGCGCCTTCGTCGAGAAGCGTCCACCGGTGTTTACCGGCACCTGACATCTGGCCACGGGCTGGTGGCACGCGTCGCGCAACCGGCGCGCGCTGATTTACTGATTTAAGCTGTCGCATGCCGCTGAAAATCGCCCTGCTGCTTCTGACCCTTCTGGTCAGCCCCTGGGCCCGCGCCCAGACCCCGTCCAACCCGCCTGCGGCCGCCGCATCCGTCACCCGGAGCGAGGAGGCCACCCTGCAGGTGTTCAACCGGCCGATCCTGGTGTTCCGGGCGCCGCTGCTGGGCGTGTCGGCGCCGGACCGGGCCACCCGTGCGCGCGCCCGGATCCAGGCGCAGCTGGCCGCCCCGGGTCCGCACCAGGTCACCGAGAAGCGGGAGGCCGTCGGCGTGCTGGTGCAGATCAACGGCGCCACCAGCTTCATCGTCACGGCCGACGACACCGATCGTCTGGAACAGGAGCCGCTGGAGCGGGCGGCCAGCCGGGCCGCGGAGGCCCTGCGGCGCGTGGTTCAGGAAACCCGCGAGAGCCGGGATCCGGACGCCCTGGCTCGAGGCGCGGGGATGGCCCTGGCTGCGACCGTGGCTTTCGGACTGCTCGCCTGGGGCCTGCGCCACCTGCGCGATGCAGGCCGCCGCTGGCTGGTGGTTGCGGCGCAGCGGCATGCCGGGCGGCTGCAGCTGGCGGGCGTGCAGGTGGTGCGGCGCGAGCGGATGGCCCATCTGGTCGAACGGCTGCTGACAGGTCTGTGGTAGGTCGTCGTGCTTTTGTTGGCCATCGAGTGGACAGGTTATGTGCTGACCCGTTTCCCGTTCAGCCGGCCCTGGGGCGAAATGCTCAACGGGTTTCTGTTCGACCTGGCGGGCCGGCTGCTGCACGCGACCTTTACCGCCGTGCCGGGGCTGTTGACCGCGCTGGTGATCTTCCTGCTGGCGCGCTTCGTGACCCGGCTGGTGCACAGCTTCTTCGAGCGCATGCGCACGACGCCATCGCAGCCGACCTGGCTGGACGCCGGGGCGGTCGTGGCGACGCGGCGCATCGCCAAGCTGCTGGTCTGGCTGTTTGCGTTGGCGATGGCATACCCCTACCTGCCAGGGGCCCAGACCGAGGCCTTCCGGGGCCTGTCGGTGCTGGTCGGCCTGATGGTCTCGCTCGGCGCATCGAGTCTGGTCGGACAGGCGGCCAGCGGACTGATCCTCACCTACGGACGGGTATACCGCAAGGGGGAGTATGTCCGCGTCGGGGAGCACGAGGGCACCGTCATGGACCTGGGCGTCTTCGCCACCCGGTTGCGCACCGGCCTGGGCGAAGAGCTCACGCTGTCCAACGCCGCGGTGCTGGCGGCCACGACGCGCAACTACTCCCGCGCGGTGCAGGGCGAAGGGTTCGTGCTCGACACCACCGTCACGATCGGCTACGACACCCCCTGGCGCCAGGTGCACGCGATGCTGTGCGAGGCGGCACGACGCACCGAAGGCGTGGTGGCGGACCCGGCGCCGCAGGTGTTCCAGACCGCGCTGTCGGACTGGTACCCGCAATACCGGCTGGTGTGTCAGGCGGTCCCGGCCGAACCGCGGTCGCGCGCCCTGGTCCTCAGCGCATTGCATGCCCACATCCAGGACGTGTTCAACGAACACGGGGTGCAGATCATGTCGCCGCACTATTTCGAGGACCCGGCCGCACCCAAGGTGGTGCCGCCCGCGAAATGGTTCACGCCGCCGGCCCGGCCCTGAATCGTCCGGAGCCTCACCCCCACTGATCGATTGCCGTGTCGTCCAGCACGGCGCGCAGCAGGTCGGTCCGGCTGAGGATGCCGACCACCGAGCCCTGCTCATCGACGACTGGTAGGGCCGGCAGCGCGGACTCCAGCAGCAGACCTGCCACGCGGCGCAGATCGGCACCGGGGGCGACACTGGGCACCGGCGTGAGCATGCACTCTCCGACCGTGGGCTCGGCACCGGCCGCAGTCGTGGACACCCGCGCCCCCAGCGCCCGGCGCGCCAGCATCGGCAGCGTGACGAGGCCGACCAGCACCTTCGCACCGCTGACCACCGGCGCCTGCGCGTGCTGCTGAGCCTCGAGCTGGCGCCAGGCGGCCGTGACGGTGTCGGACTGCTGCAGCACCAGCACGGGCTGGTGCATCGCGCTCTCTGCGGTGCGGTGGCCCCAGCGTTCGCCCGGCGGGTCGCCGGGGGCGGCGTAGGCCTGCAGCGCATCGCGGGCCGCGTCCCGCAGCGTGCCCGGCCGGCCGGCGTGCGTCAGGCCAGCCGGCACGCCCGGAACCGGTTCGCGTGGTCCGCCCTCGGTCCCAATCGGCTGAATCCGCGGCGCGCGGTCCGGCGCATGCACCGGGCTGATCTGGCGCAGCTGCTCCAGCGTGCCGCGAAACAGCCGCCCCGACGCGCCGTAGACAGAGAACATGGCGAGCCCCCTCCAGATGGTGGGCGCACTGTACCGCCGCAGCCCGGCAGCCCACAAGCCTCCTGTATCAATCCGGCGCGTCGGCGAGGAACAAGGACTGCAGGTCGTTCAGGAAGTCGAACCCGCGCGCCGTCGGTGTCACGGTGTGCAGGCTGCGCGACAGGAACCCCTGCGCCTCCGCCTGCGCCAGTGGTGCCTCGATCGCGCTGAGCGGCAGGCCGGTGCGCTCCTGAAACTGCGCCAGCGCAAAGCCCTCGCGCAGGCGCAGCGCATTGAGCATGAACTCGAAGGGCAGATCCGCGCGCGGCACCTCAGTGCTGCTGGCCAGGCTCTCCCCGGCGAGCGTCCGATCCATGTAGAGACGCGGATCGCGGTGGCGGACCTGCCGCAGCACCCGGTGCGCGAAGCTCAGCTTGCTGTGGGCGCCGGCACCGATGCCCAGGTAGTCGCCGAACTGCCAGTAGTTGAGGTTGTGCCGGCAACGGTGGCCCGCGCGCGCATAGGCGGATACCTCGTAGCGCTGCAGGCCTGCGTCCCCGGTCATCGCGGTGATGCGGTCCAGCATGTCGTAGGCGCTGTCCTCATCCGGCAAGGCCGGCGGAAATTTCGCGAAGTAGGTGTTCGGCTCGATCGTCAGGTGGTAGATCGAGATGTGCGGGGCCTGCAGCGCCAGGGCCTGCGAGACATCCGCCTCCAGCTCGGCCAGGGTCTGCCCGGGCAAGGCATACATCAGGTCCAGATTGAAGGTGTCGAACGCGCGGGATGCCTCCTCGACGGCTGCCAGCGCCTGCGCGCCATCGTGCACCCGGCCGAGTGCGCGCAGGTGGTGGTCCTGGAAGGTCTGCACGCCGACCGACAGGCGCGTGACGCCGGCACTGCGGAACGCCCGGAATCGGTCGCGCTCGAAGGTGCCGGGATTGGCCTCCAGCGTGATCTCGCAGTCCGCCGCCAGTCGCAGGCGGGCCCGGATGTCCGACAGCATGCGGTCGATCGCCTGGGGGGAAAACAGGCTGGGCGTGCCGCCGCCGATGAAGATGCTGTGGACCGTGCGCCCCCACACCAGCGGAAGCGCCGCCTCCAGGTCGGCGACCAGCGCGTCGAGGTAGCGTTGCTCCGGCAGTTCGCCCGGCGCCACCGCATGCGAGTTGAAATCGCAGTAAGGGCACTTCTTGAGGCACCAGGGCAGGTGCACATAAAGACCCAGCGGAGGGGGCGCCCCCAGCTGCAGGCTGCCCGGGCGCATCAGGTGCGCCAGATCCGGTTGCGCGGCCATGCCGCTCAGACCCAGTGGGCGCGGATCATCTCGACCATGCGCTGCGCCGCCTGGCCCCGGTGGCTGTGGGCATTCTTGACCTCCACCGGCAACTGGGCGAAGGTCTGCCCGAACTGCGGGATCCACATCACCGGGTCGAAGCCGAAGCCGTTGCTGCCCACCGGTGCACGGGCGATCTCACCGTGGACACGGCCTACGGCGATCAGGGGCTCCGGGTCTTCCGGGGTGCGCAGCGCCACGAGCGTCGACACCATCGTGGCGCGCCGGTCGTCGATGCCCTGCATCTGCTCCAGCAGCGCACGCACGTTGTTGTCGTCGCCCTTCGGATAGCCGAAGCGGGTGGCGTAGTAGGCGGTGTCGACCCCCGGTTCGCCGCCGAACGCATCGACGCACAGGCCGGCGTCGTCCGCCAGGGCTGGAAGACCGCTGTGCTGCGCGGCATGGCGGGCCTTCGCCAGCGCGTTCTCGACAAAGGTGCGATGCGGTTCGGGGGCCTCCGGGATGCCCAGGTCCGCCTGGCACACAAGAACGCAGCCCAGGGGCGCGAGCATGCGCTGGAGTTCGTCGAGTTTGCCCCGGTTGTTCGAGGCCAGGACGATGCGCGGCGGCATGTCAGACGCCCAGGGCCTGCCGCTGGAGCTGCATCAGCTCGCCGATGCCCTTCTCGGCGAGGGCCAGCAGCGCGTCCATCTCCTTGCGGGAGAAGGCCTGTCCCTCGGCGGTGCCTTGCACTTCGACAAAATGGCCGGCGCCCGTCATCACGACGTTCATGTCGGTGTCGCAAGTCGAGTCTTCGGTGTACTCCAGATCCAGCAGCGGCGTACCGTGCAGGATGCCGACTGAAATGGCGGCCACCGGGGCCAGCAACGGCGACGCCGTGATGCGGCCCTGTGCCAGCAGCCAGGAAACCGCGTCGTGGGCTGCCACATACGCGCCGGTGATGCTGGCGGTGCGGGTGCCACCATCCGCCTGCAGCACATCGCAGTCGATCTGGATCGTGCGCTCGCCCAGCTTCTTCAGATCGAACACCGCACGCAGCGACCGGCCGATCAGGCGCTGAATCTCCTGCGTCCGGCCGCTCTGCTTGCCGCGCGCCGCCTCGCGATCGCTGCGGGTGTGCGTGGAGCGCGGGAGCATGCCGTATTCCGCCGTCACCCAGCCCTCGCCGCTGCCGCGCTTGTGGCCGGGCACCTTTTCCTCGACCGAGGCGGTGCACAGCACCTTGGTGGCACCGAACTCCACCAGCACCGATCCTTCGGCATGCACGGTGTAGTGGCGGGTCAGGCGCACGGGGCGCATCTGGTCGGCAGCGCGGCCGCCCTGGCGTTGGTAGTCTGTCAAGGGAGTGTCCTGGAAGAGTGGGCCTGCGCCCGGGGTATCAGCGGCGCCGGGATGCGGAGCGGCGGATGGCTTCGTTGATCTCGGCGATCGAACGCTCGATGGCGGCGTCGTCCAGGTCATCGTCATCGGCCGCCGCGGTTTGCGCCGCCTGCACGGTGCTGGAGAAGCCGCTGTCGCTGACATCGCTGGAGGTGACGGTGCCCTTGGTCGTCTCGAACTCGTCGGGGGACTCCCATTCGAGCGCGATCACGGTGACGTTGTCGCTGGTGGCCCCGGCCTTCTGCAGCGCGCTTTCGACCAGATCCGGCACCGCAGCGCCGACCGCCTTCATGGACAGCTGGCGGACGATGTCCTCGTCGTCCAGGCTCCCCCACAGGCCGTCCGAGCACAACATGATCTTGTCGCCCTGCTGCAGGGCCACCGGGCCGCCGATGTCGAAGACCGGCTTGGTCGGCGAACCCAGGCAGGTGAACAGGATGTTGCGGTTCAGTCGCTCGGCCGCGCGCGAGGCGGACTGACTGGACGGCGGCTGTTCCATGTAGGAGTGGTCGCGTGTGCGGGTGACGAGCTTGCCTTCGCGCACCAGGTACAGCCGGGAATCCCCGCAATGCACCCAGCTGGCCGAGCCGTCCTGCACCAGCGCGGCGACGACCGTCGTGCGGGGCGTGTCGAGCATGCCCTTGTCGACAGCGTACTTGATGATCTGCCGATGCGCCGCCATGACCGCCGCGGTCAGGAAGGCCTGCACGTCGTCGATCTTGGGGTTGGCCTGTTTCTGGTACAGCGCCGAGATGGCCTGCAGCGCCAGTTGCGCGGCGACCTCGCCCTCGGGATGGCCGCCCATGCCGTCGGCCAGCAGCAGGATGCCGGAAGCCCGCGTGTAGCTGTAGCCCATGCGGTCTTCATTGAGCTGGCGACCCCCCTTGCGGGTGACCTGGAAAACGGAGAACTTCATTTGGGTTTGATCACCGACGCGGCAATGCTCTTGGTGTTCTTCTTGGTATCGGTCACCATGGTGTCGAACTGGAGGCGGACCTTCTCGGCCACCGACAGCTTCGTATAGCGGCGCTCGCCTTCCCGGCTGAGTTCCTTCTGCAAGGCAAACACCGATTGCGGGCGGGACAGCGGATCCAGCGCCATGCACCACTCGACGACCTCGATCAGGTTGTCGGAGTAGACCCCGCGCAGGCGGGTCAGGGCGGTGGCGATGCGGTCCTTCTCGACACGTTGGGGGGCCTCGTTCGGCGGGTAGCCCTGCATGCAGGCATAGATGCACGCGCCGATCGCGTAGATGTCGGTCCAGGGCCCCATCGAGGAGTCGCGCCGGTACATCTCGGGGGCTGCAAAGCCAGGGGTGTACATCGGGCGGATGAAGTTGCCTTCCTTGCTGAGCACCTCGCGCGCGGCGCCAAAGTCGATCAGCACCGCCCGGTTGTCGTCGGTGATGAAGATGTTGGCCGGCTTGATGTCAAGGTGCAGCATCTTGTGCTGGTGCACGATGCGCAGCCCGCGCAGGATCTCGTCGAACAGCGAGCGGATCGTCGATTCACGGAAGACCTTCTGCTGCTTCAGATCACGGGCCGTGATGATGAAGTCCTGCAGGGCAGCGCCCTCCAGGTAGTTCATGACCATGTAGACCGTCTCGTTCTCGCGGAAGAAGTTCATCACGCTGACGACCGAGGGGTGCGAGATCTGTGCCAGCGCCCGGCCTTCCTCGAAGAAGCTCTTCAGACCGAGCCGGTACAGCGACAGCTTTTCGGAGGGCACCGTCGGGGCGAGTTCCCCGGGGGCGCGGGTCGCCAGCGAAGCGGGCAGGTATTCCTTGACGGCCACCTGCTGGCCGTCGGCATCCAGCGCCAGGTACACGACGCCGAATCCGCCGGCAGCCACTTTGCGGATAATGCGGTAACCGCCGATCATCGTGTCGGGCGGCAATGCGGCGGGTTTGGCCTTGGACATTCCTGATCGGTGCTTGTTGAGGGCATCCAGGCCGGCCCTGGTCGGCGGCACGGGATGTTTCCATCACTTCGGGAAGCGACTTCATGCCAGTTTACAGTATGACCGGCTACGCAGCGGTCCAGTCCAATGCCGGAAATGCACCCGTGCAGGGTGAAGCGAAAGCCCCCGGTCCCGGAGGCCTGGGCCTGGAAATCCGCTCGGTCAACAGCCGCTTTCTGGACCTGACGTTTCGGCTCCCGGAAGAACTGCGGCAGCAGGAGCCAGCCCTGCGCGAACTGCTCGGCCAGCAACTCAAGCGCGGCAAGGTGGAGGTCCGCGTAGCGATCGACACTGGCACAACGGGCCCGGTGGCGGACCCTTCAGCCCGCCTTCTTCAGCGCCTGTCCACCGTCCAGGACCATGTCCGGGCCTGGCTGCCCCAGGCCGAGCCGCTGCGGGTGGCGGATGTGCTGCGCATCGCCTCATTGGAGCAGATGCCCGGGCAGGAATGGGCCGCAGAAGTGCTGCCACTGGCTCAGAAGGGCGTGAAAGAGCTGATGCTGGCCCGCAAGCGCGAAGGCGCGCGGCTCGCCGCGGTGCTGCTGGAGCGTGTGGCCGAGATCCGCGCACTCGCACAGCAGGCCGTGCCGCTGGTGCCACAGTTGGTGGCGCAGCAGCGTCAGCGTTTCCTGGAGCGCTGGAACGAGGCGATGACCGCTGGCTCCGGAACCATCGCGCCGGAGCAAGCCCAGGACCGGGCTCTGGCCGAAGCCACCGCGTTCGCGATCCGGATCGATGTAGCCGAAGAGATCACCCGGCTCAACGCCCACCTGGACGAGATCGAACGGCTGCTGCGCCAGGGTGGAGAGATCGGCAAACGGCTGGACTTTCTGATCCAGGAACTGCACCGCGAGGCCAACACGATGGGGGCCAAGTCCGCAGCGCTGTCGCTGACCCACCTGTCGGTGGACATGAAGGTGCTGATCGAGCAGATGCGCGAGCAGGTGCAGAACATCGAATAAGCGACGCGCCCCGTCGTGGCGACGCTGCTCAGCGCCGCTGGTACCAGGCGACGCCGTGGTCGTCCAGAGTCACTCGTGCTTCGTCCCGGTGCACCAGATAGTTCAGGTGCGCCAAGCTCTCACCGGTGGCCATGCCGAGCAGATTGGGCTCGTTGCTGATCGGGCGGGCAAACAGTTCCGGAAACACGTCAATGGCGCGCCGCGGCTGCGCCAGCGATACGCGCAGCCTGTTCAGGGCCTCGTTCTGGCTTCGTTCAAGGTGGTTCAGCCGGGCATGCAGGCCACGGAAGGGCTCGTTGTGCGAGGGCAGCACCAGGACGTCGTCCGGCACTTCACGCCGCAGCTTGGCCAGGGACGACAGCCAGTCGCCCAGCGGATCGGCATCCGGTTCGGTCGGGAAGACCGACACATTCGACGAGATCCGGGGCAGGACCTGATCGCCCGAGATGAACAGCTTGCGCGCCGGGCAGTGGAAGCAGGCGTGCTCCGGGGAATGGCCGTGGCCGACGACGACGCGCCATTCCTGGCCGCCGATCAGGACCCGCTCGTCGTCGAACAGGCGGCGGTAGCTGTCCGGTATCGCGTGGACCAGCTTGCCGAAGCCGCCGAAGCGCGCACGGTAGTTCTCGATGGCCTCGTCATCCCAGCCGGCGCGCCGGTAGAACTGCACGCCATCGGACGGCACCTCGCGGCCGGTGTCCGCCACCAGCACGCGGCACATCAGGTACTCCAGGCGCGTGATCCACAGCCGGCAGTCGAACTTGCGGGTCAGCCAGCCCGCCATGCCCATGTGATCGGGGTGCATGTGGGTCACGAAGACGCGGGTCAAGCCCTCGGGGCCCAACGCGCCGCCTGCGGCAAAGAGCGTCCGCCAGGCGGCGGCCGTCTCGCTGGTCTGCACACCGCTGTCGAACACCGCCCATCCGGTGTCGTCGCGAACGGCCCACAGGTTGATGTGCGCCAGCGCGAACGGCAGCGACATCCGCAGCCATTGCACACCGGGCGCAATCTGGTGCGCCTCGCCGGGCGCCGGAGGTGTTCCGCAGGGGTACTCCAGAACGGGTTTGCCGACGGGGTCGCTGACAAGGCTGTCGTCACTCATGGTGGGGGCACTCAAGCTGCAATCCGTCCATTGTGCGCCAGCCTTCCCCCTGGCGCGAGCAAGTGCGGGACAGCCCCCGCCCTACAATGCGACTCACCGTCACCGTACGCATTGATGCCGCCGTTCATGGACTACCCAGGCAATCTTTTTGTTGTCGCAGCGCCCAGCGGAGCGGGCAAATCCAGCCTCGTGAAGGCCCTGCTCGAACTGGATTCCGTCGTCAAGCCGTCGGTGTCGCACACCACGCGGCCACCGCGCGGCCAGGAGATCCACGGCCGGGAGTACTACTTCGTCTCCCCCCAGGAGTTCGACACCATGGTGGCCCAGGACGGCTTCGTCGAATGGGCGCTCGTGCATGGCCACCGCTACGGGACGTCGCGCCAGGCGCTGGCCGAGCGCATGCAGGCGGGCTCCGACGTGGTGCTCGAGATCGACTTCCAGGGAGCCACCGCGATCAAGCGGGTCTTCACCAACGCGGTGCTGATCTTCATCCTGCCTCCGAGCTGGGAGGAACTGCAGTCGCGCCTGGAACGCCGCGGCGAGGACGCGGCCGCCACGATCGCGCTGCGCCTGCGCAATGCAGCACTGGAAGTGGCGCAGGTCGACAAGTTCGACTTCGTTATAATCAATGATTCTTTTGACCGCGCATTGTTCGATCTCAAGGCGATCGTCCATGCCCAGCGGCTCCGGCTCGCAGCCCAGCGCCGCAGCCGTGCCGGGATCTTCGCGGCACTGAACATTTCCTAGTTGCACCCGTTTTCACCGGAGTTTCCATGGCCCGCATCACTGTCGAAGACTGCCTCGTCCAGATCCCGAACCGCTTTCAGCTCGTGCTGGCTGCGACCTACCGGGCCCGCATGCTGAGCCAGGGCCATGCGCCCAAGATCGAGAGCAAGAACAAGCCTGGCGTGACGGCACTGCGCGAAATCGCGGCCGGCAAGGTCGGGCTGGAAATGCTGAAGAAAGTCCCCCTCTGAAGCCCTCCCGGCGACGAAATATGGCACCTTGCGAGGTGCCATTTTTTTTGCACCGCTCGGTCCAGACATCGCGCGCTATATTCGAGGGGTGAGCGACCCGATCAGCCCGCCCCAGTTGCCTGCCAAGCGCCCCCGCAAGGGCCCTGCCAACGCATCGATCAGCCCTGCCGCGGCGAATGCGGCTGCGGCCAGCTTCAAGGCGCTGACATCCAAACTTGACTATCTGCCGGCCGGTGACATCGAGAAGATCCGGCAGGCCTACAAGTTCGCGGATGAAGCGCACCTGGGGCAACTGCGCAACAGCGGCGAACCCTACATCACGCACCCGATCGCGGTGGCTGCGCAATGCGCGGACTGGAAACTCGACGCGCAGGCCCTGATGGCGGCCCTGCTGCACGACGCCCTTGAAGACTGCGGCGTGACCAAGGTGGAGCTCATCGAACGCTTCGGGTCGCAGGTGGCGGACCTGGTCGATGGGCTCACCAAGCTCGACAAGCTGCATTTCACGACGCGCGAAGAAAACCAGGCGGAGTCGTTTCGCAAGATGTTGCTGGCCATGGCCCGAGATGTCAGAGTGATCCTGATCAAGCTGGCCGACCGCTCTCACAACATGCGCACGCTGGCGGATGTGTCGCGCGAGAAGTGGGGGCGCATCTCGTCCGAAACCCTGGACATCTATGCGCCGATTGCGCACCGGCTCGGCCTGAACCAGATCTATCGGGAACTGCAGGACCTGTCCTTCGCCTATCTGTACCCGTGGCGCAATGCGATTCTTGCCAAGGCCGTCGAGAAATCGCGCAGTCGTCGGCGCGACCTGATCCAGAAGGTGCATCGCGAACTGGAGGCGGCATTTGCCACCGCCGGCATCGCAATTCGCATTGCCGGGCGCGAGAAGTCGGTGTATTCGATCTATCGCAAGATGCTCCAGAAGCATCTGAGCTTTGCGCAGGTGACCGACATCTACGGATTTCGCCTCATCGTCCCCTCGCTGCTGGACTGCTACACGGCATTGGGCACGCTGCACCAGCTTTACAAGCCGGTTCCGGGACGCTTCAAGGACCACATCGCGATCGCGAAGCTCAATGGGTACCAGTCGCTGCACACCACGCTGGTCGGTCCGTCCGGCGTGAACATCGAGTTCCAGCTACGTACCGAATCCATGCACCTGGTCGCGGAGTCGGGCGTGGCCGCGCACTGGCTGTACAAGGCCCGGAACCCGGAAGCGGCCAACTCCGAGCGACTGGGCAACCAGTGGCTGCAGTCCCTGCTCGACATCCAGCGCGAAACCGGCGATGCGGCGGAGTTCTGGGACCACGTCAAGGTGGACCTGTACCCGGATGCGGTCTATGTGTTCACGCCCAAGAGCCAGATCCTGTCCTTGCCACGCGGGGCCACCGTGGTCGACTTCGCCTATGCGATCCACAGCAACGTGGGGGACCGCACGATGGCGGCACGCATCAATGGCGAGCAGGTCCCCTTGCGGACCGAGCTCAAGAACGGCGACGTGGTGGAGGTGGTGACCGCCCCGCTGTCGAGCCCGAATCCCGCCTGGCTGAGCTTCGTGCGCACGGGCCGGGCACGCTCCAAGATCCGCCATCACCTGAAGACGCTGGCCCACGCGGAGTCCGAGAGCTTCGGCAAGAAGCTGCTGGCCCAGGCCCTGCGGGCCGAAGGCATCGAACGGTTCCCGGAGGACGATCCGGCGCATCAGGTGGTCTGGGAGCGGCTGCTGCGGTTCTCCGGCAACCGGTCACGCTCCGAACTGCTGATCGACATCGGTCTGGGCAAGCGCATCGCCACGATCGTGGCCAAGCGGCTGGTCACGCTGCTGTCGGAAGAGACGGGCGAGAAGCCGGATGCCTTGCTGCTGACCCGGGAGCGCTTCACGGCGCAGGACTCGCTGGCGCAAGGCGTCGTGACGCTGGACGGCAGCGAGAACGCGTCCGTGCACTACTCCAGCTGTTGCCGGCCGATACCCGGTGACGCGATCGTCGGCTATCTCGGTCGGGGCGAAGGCTTGGTGGTACACACTGCGGAGTGCCCTGTCGCGAGCAAGCTGCAAGCCAAGGACAGCGAGCGCTTCATCGCCGTGGATTGGGCCGATGAGCCAGTCCGTCCGTTCGAGGTGCAAGTGCTGGCCTCGGTCGTCAACGGCAAGGGCGTCCTGGCGCGGGTGGCCGCGGCACTCGCCAATGCGGAAGCAGACATCACGCACATCGACATGGGGCAGGATGGCGCACAGGACGCCACCGACCTGCGCTTCGTGATCGCGGTACGCGACCGCGCCCATCTGGATGTCGCGTTGCGCAATTTGCGCCGGACGGCGTCCGTGTTGCGCGCGGAGCGCACCTAGGGAGTCGCTGCCTTTTCGGGATAGTCGACCCGCAGCACCTCGATCTCCATCGTGCCAGCCGGCGTGACGAGGCTGAGGACATCACCGACCCGCGCCTTCAGCAAGGTTCTGGCAACCGGTGACACCCAGGTCACCTCACCCCGGGCACTGTCGGCCTCATCGATGCCGAGAATGGTCACGACCCGCTGGACGTCGAGCTCATCGACATAGGTGACGGTTGCTCCAAAGAAGATCTGGTCATTGCCGTGGTGGACTGCCGGGTCGGTGACTTCCGCAATTTCCAGCCGCTTGGTCAGAAACCGGATGCGGCGGTCGATCTCCCGCAGGCGCTTCTTGCCGTACAGGTAATCACCGTTCTCGGAGCGGTCGCCGTTGCTGGCAGCCCAGTGCACGACCTCGACAACCCTGGGCCGTTCGTTGTCGATCAGGTCCAGCAGTTCCGCCCGCAGGCGGGCGTACCCGGCAGGGGTGATGTAGTTCTTGCCATTGCCCGGCAACGGGGGCAAGGGCACGTCCTCATCGTCTCCTGCGTCTTCGGACTCTCTGGTAAAAGCCTTGCTCATGGGATGTCGGACGGATCGCGCGCGCGAGTTCTGCCAACGGGGTGCGCCGGCAATGGAAAAGGGCCTGCGCCTTGTTCGGACGCAAGCCCTTTGCCTGATTGGTGCGGCTGGCAGGAATTGAACCCACGACCCCTTGGTTCGTAGCCAAGTACTCTATCCAACTGAGCTACAGCCGCGCAAGACCGAGATTCTAGCACCACAAAATCATGGCTCAGGCCCGGCCGGTGTTTTCAGGCCGCAGGCGCAACCAGGATTTGCGCAGAAGGTGTGGCAGCAACAAGCGCATCGGCATCTTCATCCAATGGGAATAGGCCAGCACGAGTGTGTCGGAGGCTACGCCCCACACCGATGGTGTGGCCCCGTTCGCCTCCCGTGCCGAACGCAGGATGCTGCGCTGCAGCCAGTCCGACGGGACCCGACCGCCGGGCTGGAACAAGCCCCGGGCGACCGCGGTCGCCGTCGCAACATGGGCTCCAACACCCAACTGTTCGGCGCGCGAAGCCAGTCCCTCCCGGCTGGACTCCGTCGGGTAATGCTGTTGCAGGAGCAGATGCAGGTCCAACAGGTCACGCAGCAGCTTCTTGGGCTCGCCCTCCTGCAGCAGGTGCAGGCAGCAGTGCACCACACGATCGGCAGCGCACAGCACGTAGACGCCTGGCTGCACCTCCACCCGGCTCGCCATCAGTGGGCCCGGATTCACATGGCAGCGTGAAACCGGCGGATTGATCGCATGGTGCAGATCCACCACGGTATGGCGCCGGACATGCTCCATCGGCGGCACTTCGTGCATCCAGTCCCGGTAGTAGGCGGCGTCATAGTCGTTGACACGGCCAGGTTTCCAGCCAGCGCCGAACAGCGCGCTCTCGGTCGCCGCCAGCTGCGCGCGGGGCACCAGCAGGTCCACATCCGAGAAGAGCCGTCCCTCGCCGTTGACGTCTCCGCCGGCCGCATAGGCACAGCCCTTGAGCAGGGTCAGAGGGATGTCCGGATCCACGGCTCGGCGAATCGCGTTGACTTCCCACAGGGCCGCCAGCCTGCGCTGCCGCGCAGTCAAAGCAGCAAGCTCCAGATGGCGCCTGACGGCGGCGGGCGCCATATCGGTACATCCAGCACGATGCATCAGCGCGGACAGTTGCCCGAGCACCTGCGCCCGCCGGCCCACCTCCACGACGGCATGCCATTGCGCATCACGCAGGGACGCTGCACGACGCGGGTCGGCGAGCAACTCGATCAACACTCTGGAATGCACGTGGAATTGACCCAATCGACAATCGAGTCCAGATCACCGTACTCGACCGCATAGCATTTCGCACCCGCGATCGCCCGGGCCAGTGCCTCGAACCCCTCAGCGCCCAGCAGTCCGATATTGAATGTGTTGTCCATCAGTTCGGCCAGTGCCACGGCACGCGGCAATGGCTCGTACACCAGTGAGGTCCCTGCCTTGAATTTCGGGAACACCAGAAATCCGACCGGAACCGTCTCTCCGACACTTCGAACCGCCGCCGTCGGTGGCCGTGCATAGGCGATGGAGCCTTTGTGGGTGTCTTCGATGGGGTCCGTGATGTCGGCTGCCGGAAAGGCCTTGCGGATCAGGTCGATCGAAGTGCCTTTGAGGCTCACCGGCCGGGGCACGGGCTGAACCTGTCCGTCGGCGTGCGCGATGATGGTCAGTTCGTCGGACAGGATGCGCCAGTCGCCCAATGCCAGCGCAGCACACAAGGTGCTCTTGCCGGATCCGGGCTGACCCGGCAGCACCAGCGCCAAGCCGTTGCGCTCGACAACAGCGGAGTGAATGACGGTGTGCATGCCGCTGGCCGTGGCAACGCACCAGTTCAGACCCCATTCGAACAGCGGGTGGGCTTGCGTGATCGGGAGTGGCGGGAAGGGCGTCGAGCCTTCCCAGTCGAATTCCACCTTCCAGGCGCGCCAGGGGAACTCCCGCTTTCGCATCAGGTTGATGCGGAAATCGAAAAAGCCGGTGGCATCCGGGTCACAAAGGAAATCTCTGTAGAGAAGGTGCAATGGCGCCGTCAGTTGCCCGGTATCTGAACGAATCAGCGCACGGAAGCTACCGATCTCCAGGCCCAGCCCGGCTCCCGCCAGGCATCGGGAGACCTGATCGTCACTGAGCGAACCCAACAAGATGCCGGACATCCGGTGATTGTGCCGGCAAATTCGGCACGGCCTCACGCTGCCCGATCAGGTCAGGGCGACACCCAATGTGTCCAGCAAATCGCGCAATTGATCTCCGTCCGCAGCTTCCAGGGAGGCCGCTGAGCCACCCGCGTCAAGCGCCTGGGTCAGCGATGTCCACGCGTCCTTGGGGCAAAGGACTACTTCTGCAGTGGCTGCACAAAAAAGCGCCACATGGGTTTCTGCGGCATAGGTGATCGCCACCCATTCGCCGCGATGCGCCACTGCCAGGGAGTCATTGCCCTGTCGGGATGCCCCCATGTCCGATCAGTTCCAGGTCTGCTTGAGGAACCCGATCAGATTGTTGATCTGCAGTTCACCGGTCTGAATCTTGATGACTTCTTCCGCGGTCAGCGCGTAGTTGGTGACGGCCAGTGCGTTGAGGTAGGCCGCACAAAGAAACCAGTTCATGTTGCCGGCAGAGTTTCCACTCTCGTCAATCAGGATTCTGCTGAAGCTGCGCCCTTCGTTGCTACCGGTAAAGATCTCATTGAACTTCGTGCCGGTAGCCCAACGGGGGTCGGTCCACGCAATGCCGCTCCAGGACAGGTTGGGCTGGCTGGTGTAGTTGGAAAAGGGCACGACGGTCGGTGCCGGCCATGCAATGGACTGAAATGTTTGTCCGTTCTTGTTGGGGCGCCAGTAGCCAGGTGACCTGCCCAGCGAATTCCTGCCGACGGCATGCGACATGGCGGCACACATGCGACCGTCCGGAGACAGCGACGCCCAGGCCATCGGCGAAAGTCCTCCCACGGCCAACTCGGAGCAGATGGGTGCCGCCATTGCCGAGCGGCCACTCACGGCCAGCATCACCGGCGCAGCGGACAGGCCGGCACGCAGCAGATGCCGCCGCCCGATGCCAGTCCTCCCCGGCGCAGGGGCCTCGTCCTGGGTGCTTTGGGTATCTGGATTTGTCGACATAGTAATTACCTGGCTAAAGGACTGGACCGAGGAAGGCGCCGGATGCGCCCCGATCGACGTCAGCGTTCAGTATGCACGTTGACCACGAACCTCCACTGTCTACCCGTACTGCTGGGCACGAAGCAAGATCCAGGCCATCAGGAAGACGCTTTCTAAGCCTTTGATTTTCCATCAGAAAGACCCATGCCCTGGACGCTGGCGGCAGGTCCACGAACAATTCTGTAAAGCCTGCCGACAGGCTGACAGCAGGACGCCCGGTACCCCATCGCACGAACCGGCACAGGCTCACCGAGAACACTCTGGCCCACATCGCTCACGCACTCCCGGCTTGGTAGGGCGTGTTGGACTTGAACCAACGACCAAAGGATTATGAGTCCTCTGCTCTGACCAACTGAGCTAACGCCCCGACCGCGCGGGCATTGTACGGGCGCTACTTCTGGTGACTGAGGGCGTTGCTGACCAGCTTGGAGGTGATGTCGACGATCTGGATCATCCGGTCATAGGCCATGCGCGTCGGCCCGATGACGCCCAGCGTACCGACGATCTGGCCATCCACCTCGTAGGGCGCGCTGACGATCGACAGATCCTCAAAGGGCACGACCTGGCTCTCGCCACCAATGAAGATGCGCACGCCCTCCGCCTGCCCCGCCACATCCAGCAGCCGCATCAGCTGCGCCTTCTGCTCGAACAGCTCGAAGGCCCGGCGGAGTTGTCCCATGTCGCTGGAAAAATCGGAAAGGGCCAGCAGGTTCCGCTCGCCGGAGATCACCACGCCGTCGCGCTCCTCGGCAATCGCATCGGAATTGACCTTCACCGCCGCCTGCATCAGGGTGGCGATCTCCGACTGGAGTGACTCGACCTCACGCTGCAGACGCTCGCGGACTTCCTCGATGGCCATGCCCACATAGTGCGCGTTGAGGAAGTTGGCCGCCTCCACCAGTTGGGATTGGGAGTAATCCTGCTCCGTATGGATGACGCGGTTCTGCACATCGCCATCGGGCGATACGATGATCACGAGCAGCCGGCGCTCCGACAGGCGCAGGAACTCGATGTGACGAAAGACGGAACTCCGGCGCGGCGCCAGCACGACGCCGACAAATTGCGAAAGGCTCGACAGCAGATGGGCTGCGTTGGATATGACCCGTTGGGGTTGGTCTGGGGCCAGCCGTTGGCCGGTGAATTCCCCTTTGGGGACCGTCAGCATGGTGTCCACGAAGAGCCGGTAACCCCGCGCCGTGGGGATGCGCCCGGCGGACGTGTGCGGGCTGACGATCAGGCCCATTTCCTCCAGATCCGACATCACGTTGCGGATGGTGGCCGGAGAAAGCTCCAGCCCGGACGCCCGCGATAGCGTGCGCGACCCCACCGGCTGGCCGTCTGCGATGTAGCGTTCGACCAGCGCTTTCATGAGCAACTTGGCACGGTCATCAAGCATGATTTCATTTTAGTGATGTAATTTATCGATGCGCTCAAAATTCCGTCACGTCGCGCTGATCGGCAAGTACCAGGCCATCGCGTCCGGCAGCCAGGGCGCGTCGTCGCGCCGGGCGATGGAAGATGTGGCCCATTTCCTCCATGCACAAGGCTGCGAGGTGGTGTTCGAGAGCCAGACGGCTGCCAACATGGGCATCACCGGCTACACGTCGCTGGACGTGGCCCAGATCGGTGACCAGTGCGACCTCGGTCTGGTGGTCGGCGGGGACGGCACGATGCTGGGCATCGGCCGGCAACTGGCGCGCTACGGCGTCCCGCTGATCGGCATCAACCAGGGTCGCCTCGGGTTCATCACCGACATTCCGTTTGAAGGCTTTCAGGCCACGCTGTTGCCGATGCTCGCAGGCGCCTACGAGGAAGACCACCGCAGCCTGATGCAGGCCCGCGTGCTGCGCGACGGCCACAGCGTGTTCGATGCCCTGGCCATGAACGATGTCGTCGTCAATCGCGGCGCCACGTCGGGCATGGTGGAACTCCGGGTCGAGGTGGACGGGCACTTTGTGGCCAACCAGCGGGCGGACGGCCTGATCATTGCGACACCGACCGGATCCACCGCATACGCCTTGTCTGCCGGCGGCCCGATGCTGCACCCGTCGATTCCGGGCTGGCTGCTGGTGCCGATCGCACCGCACACGCTGTCCAACCGGCCGATCGTGTTGGCGGATGCCACCGAGATCGCGATCGAGATCGTGGCGGGCCGGGATGCCAGCGCGAACTTCGACATGCAATCCCTGGCGACTCTGCTGCACGGGGACCGCATCGTCGTCTCGCGGTCGCAGTTCCGGGCGAGATTCCTGCACCCCAAGGGCTGGAGCTACTTCGACACGCTGCGGCGAAAGCTGCACTGGAACGAAGGGGTGGCCTGACCATGGCCCTGCGCCGCATCGTTCTGCGCGACTTTGTCATCGTCGAGGAACTGGACCTCGACCTGGCAGAGGGATTCACGGTGCTGACCGGCGAAACGGGGGCCGGCAAGTCCATCCTGATCGACGCCGTGCAACTCGTCACCGGTGCCCGTGCCGACGCGTCAATGGTCCGCGAGGGCGCTGCCCGCGCCGAGGTAACGGCGGAATTCGACGCCCCCAAGGGCATGCAGGACTGGCTGGATGCCGGCGGTTTCGAGCCCGGCGAACTGCTGTTCCTCCGCAGGATGGTGGACCGCCAGGGCAAGAGCCGCGGCTGGATCAACGGCAGTCCGGCCACGGCAACCCAGATGCGGGCGGTCGGCGAGCAGTTGCTGGACATTCACGGCCAGCATGCCTGGCAGACCTTGACCCGGCCGGATTCCGTCCGTGCGCTGCTGGATGCCTATGCCGAACTGGACCTGACTGCGCTGTCCCAGCGCTGGCAGGAATGGCGCCAGGCCGACAAGACGCTCCAGGAAGCCCTGGCCGCGCAGGACAGCCTGCAACGTGAACGGGACCGACTCACCTGGCAGATCGGCGAGGTGGCGGCGCTGGGGCCGCAAGCCGGTGAATGGGACGAACTCCAGACCGACCATGGCCGGCTGTCGCATGCGCAGGCCCTGATGGATGCGGCCCAGGCAGCGACCGCTGACCTGCAGGATCGTGACGGCAGTGCCGTCGACTCCCTGAACCGGGCCATCCACCTGCTGCGCCAGCAGCAGCATCTGGAGCCCGCTTTCGTCCCGCTCGTGGAGGTCCTTTCGTCGGCTATCGCCGAAGTGGAAGACACCGCGCATGGCCTGCGCGCCTATCTGCGACGGACCGACCTGGATCCGCAGCGCCTGGCCAAGCTGGACGAGCGCCTGGCGCAGTGGATGGCCCTGGCCCGCCGCTTCAAGCGTGCACCGGAAGAGCTGCCCGGCTTGCTGACCGGATGGCAAGCGGAGTTGCAGAAGCTGGATGCGGCGTCGGACCTGCCGGCACTCGAGCAGGCCGCGGCAGCCGCCCAATCCGCATTCACCCGCGAAGCCACCACCATCTCACGGCAGCGTGCCCGGACGGCACCGAAACTCGCCGCTGCGATCACGGCCGCGATGCAGAACCTGGGCATGGAGGGCGGGCGCTTCGAGGTCGCACTGGCCCCGCGCGCAGCCCCGATGCAGGATGGCCTGGAGGATGTCCATTTCCTCGTCGCCGGCCACGCCGGGAGCACGCCGCGGCCCGTCGGCAAGGTGGCGTCCGGCGGGGAACTCTCCCGGATCGCGCTGGCCATCGCCGTGACAACCAGCGAACTGGGCGCCGCGCAGACCCTGATCTTCGACGAGGTGGACAGTGGCGTCGGAGGCTCTGTCGCGCAGGCCGTGGGCCGGCTGATGCGGCAACTGGGCCGGGATCGCCAGGTGCTCGCCGTGACCCACCTCGCGCAGGTCGCGGTGTGTGCCGACCACCACCTGGTCGTCGCCAAGCGCCTGCAGCGGGACACCACGCTGAGCTCCGTGACCGCCGCCACCGGCGAAGCCCGTGTGTCCGAGATCGCGCGCATGCTGGGCGGTGAACGCATCCTGGCATCGACGCTGGCCCATGCGCGTGAGCTGCTGCAGACCCCACCCTGACCCTCTACCCGTGAACCGATGGACCTGGAACTGATCCTCATCACCGGCATGTCCGGATCCGGCAAATCCGTGGCGCTGCATGCACTGGAGGATGCCGGTTTCTACTGCGTGGACAACCTGCCGCCGGAGTTGCTGCTCCCGTTTGTCCAATTGATCCAGAAGCGGCGGGCCACGCGCGTCGCCATCGCCATGGATGTGCGCAGTGCCGCCGCGCTGCCGCAGGTTCCCGAACGCCTGCGGGCCTTGCGCGGGCTTGGTGTCGGAATCAAGTCGATCTTCTTGGATTCCAACACCGACACGCTGGTGCGTCGCTACTCGGAGTCACGCCGCAAGCACCCGCTGTCCCAGCCGGAAAACGACACCGGCCTGACGGAACAGCGGCCGGCGCTGGTCGAGGCGATCGAACTGGAACGCGAACTGCTGGCGGACCTGCGCGAGCACGCCCAGGTCGTCGACACCAGCCTGATCCGGCCCTCCCAGCTGCAACGCTACGTGCGTTCGCTGATCGAGCTGCCCGGCGGGCAACTGACGCTGGTGTTCGAGTCCTTCGCATTCAAGCGCGGCATCCCGACCGACGCGGACTATGTGTTCGATGCGCGCATGCTGCCCAACCCGCATTACGAGCCGGAACTCAAGGCCCTGACCGGGCGCGACGAACCCGTCGTCGCCTTCTTCCAGCAGCATGACGAGGTCCGCAAGCTGATGCTGCACATCGCCCAGTTCCTGGACACCTGGCTGGCCTCGCTGTCCAACGACAACCGCAGCTACGTCACCGTGGCGATCGGCTGCACCGGCGGCCAGCATCGCTCGGTCTACCTGGTGGAGGAACTCACCCGGCTGTTTGCGGATCGGTGGACCACGCTGTGCCGGCACCGGGAACTGGACGCGACGCCGGGCCGCTACCCGTCGACATCCTTCGGCTGGCTGCAAGCCTGAGTCAGCCATTGGCGCACCGGCGCCGGAAGGCCCAGGCCGGGCCACTGTGCCGCCGTGAACCACTGCCCCGCCATGGGAGGCGCCGCATCGGCTGCCGCGCGGTGGCGCACCACATGCAGGTAGAGATCCTTGTGGGTCAGCACATGCTTGACGACCGGCAAGTCATCGGCCCGCTCCGGCAACCAGGCCCCCGGGGCGCGCTCCAGCGCCTGGCGATCCGGGAATGCCGGGAAGCTGTACAGGCCGGCCCAGACACCCGGGGCGGGTCGGCGCTCCAGCCAGGCCGCACCGTCGGGCCGCTGCAGCCACAGCAGCCACTGGGACAGCGCGGTACGCCGCAACTTCCGGGAGCGTACCGGGTAGCGCTCCGGCGCCCCGACGGCACGTGCCCTGCAATCGGCCGCGACCGGACATTGCTCGCAGGCCGGCGCCTTGGGCAGGCATACCGTTGCCCCCAGATCCATCATGCCCTGCGTATAGCGTGGCATCGCCGGACTCTGGCCCTCCGACGGCAACAGCGATTCAGCCAGCGACCAGAGCTCGCGCTCACTGCGTGCCGATGCGAGGTCACCGTCAAAGCCCAGCACCCGGGTCAGCACCCTGCGCACATTCGCATCCAGGATCGCGACCCGTTCGCCGAAGCACAGCGACGTGATGGCGGCCGCGGTGGAGCGGCCAATGCCCGGCAGTGTCTGCAGCAGTTCGGCACGCTCCGGAAAACGGCCTCCATGCCGGGATACCACCTCCTTGGCGCAGCGGTGCAGATTGCGGGCCCGGCTGTAATAGCCCAGACCGCTCCACAAACCCAGCACCTGGTCCTCCGAGGCTGCGGCGAGTGCGGCAACCGTGGGTAGCTCCGCAACGAAACGTGCGAAGTAGGCACGCACGGTAGCCACCTGCGTCTGCTGCAGCATCACCTCCGAGAGCCAGACCCGGTAGGGGTCCCGGGTGTTCTGCCAAGGAAGATCATGGCGCCCCGCCCGGGCATGCCACGCAATGACGCGGCCGGCGAAGCTGCGATCCGGACTGTCCAATCCGCTCAGGCGCCGGCGACTGCGGCCGCCGCTTCCTCGCGGGGCGCCTGCCGCACACGCATCAGGTACTCCGTCAGCTCGTCGAGCTTGCTTTCGAGCTCGTTGAGCGTGGATTCCTGGCCTTCGATCTCCGCAATCCGGTCATTCAAGCCGCCCGTGGCCTGCTGGATGCGGTCGATGGCCTCGATGCGCCGGCCGAAGTTGCGCCTGCGCTCGCGCAGCTGGGCATCCAGCTGCGCCGCCGCGGTCTTGCTCCAAAGCTCCACATCCGCCAGCGCCGCTTCATGGATCGTGCGCAGCCGCGTCGCCAGCGCCCGCACCAGGCGATCGGAGAAGTCCGCCTGCGCCAGCCGGAAGGCGTTCGTGACGCCCAGGTACTGCACATGGCCCCGCTCCACCGCATCCAGATCGCTCAGGTGCGTCGTGAAGTCCGGCTGGGCAGGCGCCTGCAGCGAGAAGCCGTGCTCGCCGTTGAGCTGGCGGAAGGTCGCGGCCAGCATCGTGTGGATCTCGGTGCAAAGACCCTGCACCCGCTTGAACACCGCCCGCAGGCGCTCGAAGGTTTCCGCGTAGGGCTTCTTGATGCCGATCTTGAAGCCCTTTTGCTGCAGGGCCGTATTCAGCTGCGCCATCTCGGCCTTCAGGGCCGCACCACTGAGGCTGTCAAAGACCTCGCGCAGCAGCTTCAGGTGGACCGAGCGCACCGCATGGATCTTGGCCCCGCTGAGATCGAACTCCGCCTGCTCCTGCGTGATGCGCGTGCGCATGTGCTTGATGACCGACGCATTCTTGCCTTGCAGGCCCTTGAGCTCGCTCATCTGTTCGGTCAGATCCCGGCGACGGATATGGATCACCCGCCCGCTCTCCTGGCGCAGGCTGCCGATACCGGACGCCACGACGGCCCCCAGGATCTTCTGCCGCTGCCCCATGATGCCCTGACCCAGCGCCCGCTCCAGGTCCGGCAGGCAGCTGGCGGCCAGCAGCTTGGGGTCGTCGGTGACCTTGGCCACCAGACCCTTCTGGGCCGACACCGGGATCACGTTGGCGCGCGGGATGCCCAGGATCTCGGCCGTGGATGCACACTGCCGCTCGATCTGGGCATGCACCTGCGCCGATGAGCTGAGTGCGTCCCACAGCGTATCGATCTTGTTGAGCACCACCAGGCGCACATCGGACTGGTCCGAATCCACGATCAGGTGCTCGCGCCAGATCGACAGGTCGGACTTGGTGACACCGGTGTCAGCCCCCAGGATGAAGACGACCGCCTGCGCCTGCGGCAGCAGGCTCACCGTCAGTTCCGGCTCGGCGCCGATCGCATTGAGGCCCGGCGTGTCCAGGATCACGAGGCCCTGCTTCAGCAGTGGATGCGCGATGTTGATCAGCGCATGGCGCCAGCGCGGCACCTCGACCAGGCCCTGGGCGTCGACCATCGGGTTGTCATCCGGCGTCTCGCTGTGCCACAGGCCCAGTGCGCGGGCGTCATCCTTCGTGACCTGGCGCGTCTGGGCCACCATTTCCAGGGCCGCCGCGAGCTGCTGCGGGTCGTTGACGTCCAGATCGACCCGGGTCCACTTCTCGGGCGCCATGCGCCATTCCATCAGGGCCTGGGGCTGCAGGCGCGTCTCGATCGGCAGCAGGCGCAGACAGGGCGGGACATCCGCGTCGTAGCCCATTTCCGTCGGGCACATCGTCGTGCGTCCGGCGCTGGCAGGCATGATCCGGCGGCCATAGCCGGCAAAGAAGATCGCATTGATCAGTTCAGACTTGCCACGCGAGAACTCGCCGACAAAGGCCACCATGACCTTGTCCGCACGGACCTGCATCTCCAGGCGTCGCAGCCGCTCCTCGACGCCCGCATCGAGCAGATCGTGGTCTTTCATCCACTCGGCCAGCAACTTCAGGCGCAGCCCGAACTCGCGACGCCAGGCACCATGCTGATCAAATTGCTCGTTGAAGGATGTGCTCACGTTTACCCCGCAGTTGATTCAATATAGCATCCGACAGCACTTTCGTTGTCAAAATCTCTGACAGTTCCGGCAGAAAAACGTGGATCGCTGGCCTTGCCGCATCACGCCAATGGGGCTGGCGCAGACCCTGCAGGGCGCGCCGGCCCGGCCATAGACCGTGGCCTCCTGCTGGAATTCGCCGCTGTCCCCGTGGGCGTTGGAGAAGTCCCGCAAGGTCGATCCGCCGCGCACGACCGCGCGCGCCAGCACCTGGCGGATGGCGGCATGCAATCGCGCGACGCGCGGCCCGGTCAGCCGGTCGGCGCGCACGGTCGGCCGGATGCCAGCGAGGAACAGCGCCTCGCAGGCGTAGATGTTGCCGACCCCGACCACGACGTCGCCGGCCAGCAGAACCTGCTTGATCGCCATGCGGCGGGACCGCAGGCCGGCCCGGAACTGTGCCAGGTCGAACGCTTCCGACAGGGGTTCCATGCCCAGATGCCCCAGCAGCTTGGCCGCCACCGGCGACTGCTCCGACTCGGCGTAGACAACGGCGCCGAATCGGCGTGGATCGTGCAGTCGCAACAGGCCCTGGCTGGTCCGCAGATCGAAATGGTCATGGCGCCCGGCGGGTGGAAGCTCCGGTGCGAAGGCCAGGCTACCGGACATCCCGAGGTGGATCAGCAGCAGGCCGCGGTCCAGATCCAGCAGCAGGTACTTTCCGCGGCGGCGCACGCCCCGCACCTGCCGGCCCGCCAGGTCAGAGCCGGTGCATCCGAGCGGCCAACGCAGCGGCTTGCCGATTGCCACGCCCTCGATGCGCGCCCCGGCGATGCGGTCCGCAAAACTCAGACGGGTAACCTCGACTTCGGGAAGCTCTGGCATGGGAAAGCCCAGGTGGCGGGACGCGGCGGGATCGCTTGGATTATTATGGTTCGATGTACCGATCCCTCCGCGCAGCCGCGCTGAGCCTGGCAGCCGTGCTGCTGGCTGCGCCGGCCATCCACGCCCAGGATGCCGATCCCAAGCCCCTGGCCGAACCGAATTCCTCGATGGACGGGCAGCTGTTCTACCAATTGCTGCTCGGCGAGGTGAACGCCACCGGCGGCGAGCCCGGCCTGGGATTTCAGCTGATCCTGGACGCCGCGCGAAAGACCGGGGACGACCGCCTGTACCGCCGCGCCACCGACATCGCTTTGCAAGGGCGCTCCGGCGAGTCGGCGCTGCAGGCCGCACGGGCCTGGCGGCAGGCCCTCCCCGAATCGCGTGATGCCAACCGGTACCTGCTGCAGATCCTGATCGGACTGAACCGGATCACGGAGGTCGTCGACCCGCTGCGGCGCGAACTGGCCGCAGCGCCCGACAACAACGAGCGCATCGGAGCAATGGCCAGCATCCCGCGGCTGTTCGCCCGTGCCAACGACAAGCGCCTGTCCGCCAGCGTGGTGGAGCAGGCGCTGGCGGACCATCTTGCCAGCCCGGCGACCGGGCCGGCCGCCTGGACGGCGGTCGGCCGGATGCGCATGGACGCCTCCGACATTGCAGGGGCGCTCGAGGCGGCTGTCCGTGGACATGCTCTGGATGCGTCCGCCGAAGGCCCGGCGATTCTCGCGCTGAGCCTGATCGATCCGGCCCGCCCGCAGGCCGAGACGATCGTGAAGCGCTACCTGGCTGCTGGCAAGGGCCGGGTCGAGATCCGCATGGACTACGCCAGGATCCTGCTGAACAACCAGCGCTATGCGGAGTCCGGCGCCGAACTGGCGCGCATCACCACCGAAAACCCGGACTTCGCTCAGGCCTGGCTCGTCAAGGGGATGCTGGATCTGCAGAACCGGCAGGATGCAGAGGCCGAGAAGTCCTTGCTGCGCTATATCGATCTGGAGAATGGCAAAGCCCGGGGCGACGCCCGGGAGGACGAAGCCCGCCGCGGACTGACCCAGGCCTACATGACGCTGGCCGAAGTCGCCGAACGCAGGAAGGACCTCGCGGGCGCCAAGGCCTGGCTGGACCGCATCGACAGCAGTGAGGACATGGTCAATGTGCAGGTCCGGCGGGCCGCCCTGCTGGCCCGGCAGGGTCGGCTCGACGAGGGTCGCGCGCTGCTGAAAGCGCTGCCCGCGCGCAATCCGGCTGAAAAGCGCGCCAGGGTCGCGGCCGAGGTGCAGCTGCTGCGGGACAACAAGCAGACCCAGCAGGCGTACGACCTGCTCACCGAATCGCTGGCGGCGGACCCGGCCGATCTGGACTTCATGTACGACAAGGCGATGATGGCAGAGAAGCTGGGGCGCCTGGACGAGATGGAGCGGCTGCTGCGCGCGGTCATCGCCGCCAAGCCGGACTACCACCACGCCTACAACGCCTTGGGTTATTCGCTGGCGGATCGCAATGTCCGGCTGCCCGAGGCGCGGCAGCTGATCCTCAAGGCGCTCGAGTTCGCCCCCGGCGACCCCTACATCACCGACAGCCTGGGATGGGTCGAGTTTCGCGCCGGCAATCTTCCGGAGGCCCTGCGCATCCTGCGCCAGGCCTACAAGGACAAGCCGGACGCCGAGATCGCCGCCCATCTGGGCGAAGTCCTGTGGGTGCTGGGCGAGAAGACGCAGGCCATGGTGATCTGGAAGGAAGGTCTGGCACTCAATGCCGAGAACGAGACCTTGCTGGAGACCCTCAAGCGGCTGCGCGTGCGGCTGTGAACCGGCGACGGATCGCGCTGGCCACCGTCGCCGCAGCGTGCGTCCAGGGACTGGCAGGCTGTGCGCTGCCGCCGGTGGACGCCGCCAGGCCCGGGTGGAACGGCCGGCTCTCGGTGCGCATCGACAGTGATCCGCCGCAGTCGTTCTCCGCAGGCTTCGAACTGCAGGGCGATGCGCTGCAGGGTCGCCTGGCACTCTTTTCTCCGCTGGGCTCCACATTGGCAGAATTGCTCTGGGCGCCGGAGTCCGCACGCCTGCTGTCAAACGGGCAGGACCGGACTTTCCCGTCGCTGGATGCGCTGACCCGGGATGCCGTGGGTACCGCCCTCCCGGTGGCAGCCCTTTTCGCCTGGCTGCGCGGACAGCCGGCCGACTTCGCACCCTGGCAGGTCTCGGTCGAGGACCGCGGCGCCGGACGCCTCCAGGCGCGCCGCGCACTGCCCGCCCCGGCGGTCGAGATGCGGCTGATCCTGGATTGACCCTCGTTTCCACCAAGACAATGCGCTGCCTCCTGGACATCCCGGCACCCGCCAAGCTGAACCTGTTCCTGCACATCACCGGGCGCCGTGCCGACGGCTACCACGAACTGCAGTCGGTGTTCGCGCTGATCGACTGGTGCGACACGCTGCACTTCGAACTGCGCAGCGATGGCCAGCTCAGCCGGGAAGACCTGGGCACCCCGCTGCCGCCAGACGACCTGGTGCTGCGGGCAGCCCGGCTGCTGCAGGCGCGCTGCGGGGTGCCGCACGGTGCCCACATCGGCGTCGACAAGCAGGTTCCGGCAGAGGCGGGCATGGGCGGTGGATCGTCGGACGCAGCCTCCTGCCTGCTCGCCCTCAACCGCCTGTGGAACCTGGGGCTCCCGCAGGCGGAGCTCTGCCGCATCGGCCTGGCGCTGGGCGCGGATGTGCCCTTCTTCATTGCCGGGCGCAATGCCTGGGTCGAGGGAATCGGGGACATCCTGATGCCGATCACGCTGCCATCGGAGCGCTACGTCGTCGTGAAGCCGCCACAGGGATTGGCAACGGCACGCATCTTCTCCGACCCGGACCTCAAAAGGAACAGCAATACTGCTACACTCTCAGGCTTTGCTGCGGACCCAAAGAATTTCGGGTGCAACGACCTCCAGGAAGTTGCACAGCGTCATTGCAGTGGCATCGCGCAGGCGCTGGGCTGGTTGCAGACCCAGGGGTTGCGGGGCCGCATGACCGGTTCCGGCAGTGCTGTGTTTGCTTGGGCGGATCGCTCCGTGGACCTGGCCAGTGTGCCACCCGGATTCCGGAGCCGCCTGTGCAGTGGATTGGAGAATCATCCCCTGGTGGGATGGGCTCAAAGCGAGTAATGCCGGTGGAGGGCGCAAGCCGCCACCCGTGTAGGGGAGTCGCCAAGTTGGTTAAGGCACTGGATTTTGATTCCAGCATGCGAAGGTTCGAATCCTTCCTCCCCTGCCAAACCTGCCCTCCGGGCAGGACGACTGGACGAAGCCGCCCCAACTGAATCGCTGGAATCCACATGCAGGCACCACAAGCTCCAGACTTCATGGTCTTCACCGGCAACGCCAATCCGCGGATGGCGGCCGAGATTGCCGACCATCTCGGGATCTCGCTGGGGGCCGCATCCGTCGGCCGGTTCTCGGACGGCGAAGTCACGGTGGAGATCAACCAGAACGTCCGCGCGCGCGATGTCTTCGTTGTCCAGAGCACCTGTGCCCCGACCAACGAGAACCTGATGGAACTGCTGATCATGGTCGATGCCCTCAAGCGGGCCTCGGCGGAGCGCATCAGCGCCGTGATCCCCTATTTCGGCTACGCCCGCCAGGACCGCCGCCCCCGCTCGACCCGGGTTCCGATCACCGCCAAGGTCGTGGCCAACATGCTGCAGACGGTCGGCGTGGCCCGCGTCCTCACGATGGACCTGCACGCCGACCAGATCCAGGGCTTCTTCGACATTCCGGTCGACAACATCTATGCCTCGCCGGTTCTGCTGGGGGACCTTCGCCAGAAGAAGTACGAGGACCTGATCGTCGTGTCCCCGGACGTCGGCGGCGTGGTCCGGGCGCGCGCGCTGGCCAAGCAGCTCAATTGCGATCTGGCCATCATCGACAAGCGCCGCCCGCGGGCCAACGTCAGCGAAGTGATGCACGTGATCGGCGAGATCGAGGGCCGCAACTGCGTCGTCATGGACGACATGATCGACACCGCAGGCACGCTCGTGAAGGCGGCCGAAGTGCTGAAGGAACGCGGCGCCCGCAACGTGTATGCCTATTGCACGCACCCGATCTTCTCGGGGCCGGCCATTGAACGCATCGCCCAGGGCAATGCCCTGGACGAGGTGGTGGTGACCAACACCATCCCCCTGAGCACGTCCGCCGAGGCGTGCACCAAGATTCGCCAGTTGTCCGTGGCACCGCTGATCGCCGAAACGATCCAGCGGATCGCCAGGGGGGATTCGGTGATGAGTTTGTTCTCGGACCAGGAAAATCTCTTCTGACCCTTCACCGGGCCAGCCTGTACGGGGCAAGGCGTGTCGGCAGGGGTCCCTGGGGCTCCCGCCGGCTTTTTGAAACCGGAGTCACACTGGTCGCGGTGGACTTCCCATGGAGTGAACTATGAAATTCGTCGCATTTGAGCGCGCAAAGCAGGGGACGGGTGCGAGCCGCCGTCTCCGCGTCACCGGACGCACGCCCGGCATCGTGTATGGCGGTACCGGCCAACCCCAGCTGATCGAGCTGGACCACAACGCACTGTGGCATGCCCTGAAAAAGGAAGCCTTCCACGCCACCATCCTGGACATGGAGCTCAACAACGCCACCAGCCAGGTGCTGCTGCGCGATGTGCAGATGCATCCGTTCCGCCAGCTGATCCTGCATGTGGACTTCCAGCGCGTCGAAGCCAACACCAAGCTGCACATGAAGGTGCCGCTGCACTACAGCGGTGAAGAGGAGTCGCCGGCCGTCAAGGTCGACCACTGCCTGGTGAATCACGTCATCACGGAGCTCGACATCGCCTGCCTGCCGGGCGACCTGCCGGAGTTCATCGCCGTCGACCTGAGCGGCCTCAAGAAGGGCACCTCGCTGCACGTGAAGGACGTCGTGCTGCCCAAGGGTGTCACTGCCGTGACCCGCGGCAAGGAGAACCCGGTGCTGGTGTCGGTCGTGGCCTCGGCCGCCGAAGCCTCCGAGGCCTCCGCCGAGGCGGCCGCTGCCGCGGCGGCTCCGGCCAAGGGCGCACCGGCCGGCAAGGCGGCACCCGCCGCCAAGGCTGCTCCGGCGGCCAAGGCCCCTGCTGCCAAGAAGTAAGGCACGCCACGGGCCCGCAAAGCCCGTCGGCACGAAGGCCCACCTCGGTGGGCCTTTTTTTTCGCGCCCGATAATCCACCGATGATCAAGCTGTTCGTCGGCCTGGGGAATCCGGGCGCAGAGTACCAGGCCACGCGCCACAACGCCGGCTTCTGGTGGATCGATGCGCTGGCCCGGGAGTGGAAACTCACGCTGGCACCGGACAGGACGATGCACGGGCATGTCGCGCGGACCACGATCGACGGTCGACCTGTCTGGCTGCTCAAGCCGCAGACCTTCATGAACCTGTCCGGCCGCTCGGTGTCGGCGCTGGCACGCTTCTACAAGATCACGCCCCAGGAGATCCTGGTGGCCCATGACGAACTCGACATCCCGCCGGGCCAGGTCAAGCTCAAGCAGGGCGGAAGCCATGCCGGCCACAATGGCCTGCGCGACATCCATGAGCAGCTCGCGAGTGCCGACTACTGGCGCCTGCGTCTGGGCATCGGCCACCCGGGCGTCAAGTCGGAAGTGATCCACTGGGTGCTGAAGAAGCCGATGCAGGCGCACCTGCAGGCGATCGAGGACTGCATCGAACGCTCGATGCAGGCGGTTCCGCTGCTGCTGGCCGGCGACATGACGCGGGCCACGATGCTGCTTCATACCAAGGTGGTAAAAGCCCCTCCGCCGGCCGCACCGGCCTGAGCTCCGGCGTGCCAGACTGCGCCGCAGGAGGTCTGCGGCATGCCATCCCCCATCACTTTCTCCCGCATTCTGGCGCTGGTGTTCCTGTGCGGCAGCGCGCCCCTGCCAGGGCAGCCGGTCTACCGGTGCGGCACCCTGTACAGCGATGCCCCCTGCGCGGGTGCGGTGGCCATCGACGTGGACGACCGTCGCACACCGCAGCAGAAGGCACAGACCGACGCCGCCACCAGGCAGGCCGCCACGCTGGCCCGTCAGCTGCAGCAGGAACGGCTGGCCCTGGAGCGGGCGGCCCTTCCCACGGCGCGCCCGGCCAGTGCGGCCACCGCGGCAAAGCCGGCGCCGCGCAAGCCGGCACAGGCGGGCGCTCAGGCCGCGGCACGCAAGTCAGTCAACGAACCCTTCACCGCCAGCAGCGTGGCGCCGCCCAAGGCAACGCCACGCAAGGCGGCATCGGCGCCGGAAGCCCGCACCTGAGGCACTGCCGGCCTTCGCCATCACACGAAGCCGTGCCGCTGCGGCGGCCTCAGGAAGCCCCGCCCTGCGGTCCGGCCTGCAGCCCCTGCAGCCGCCGGTACTTGCGCCACAGTGACTCCTTGTCCTCGACGCGGTCCGGGTCGACCGGAATGCAGGCCACCGGGCAGACCTGCACGCACTGGGGTTCATCGAAATGCCCCACGCATTCAGTACACTTGTCCGGGTCGATCTCGTAAATGGCGGGGCCGAGAAAAATCGCCTCGTTGGGGCACTCGGGCTCGCAGACATCACAGTTGATGCACTCATCGGTAATGATCAAGGCCATGGCATGTCCCACTGTCTTGCGGTGGCGCTGCGCACCGCAGCGCCGGATTATCAACGGCCTCGATTTCCAGTGACGCGCCCGATGGTATCGGTCCGCCCTGCGCTGGCACTATCCTTGCTGAGCCTGCCCGCAGGCTGACATCGCCTCGACACATCCGCATGGGACTTTTTCTTCTCAAACGTGTTCTGACACTGATCGCCACACTGGTGGGTGCGTCGATCGTCGTGTTCCTGGTGCTGGAGATCCTGCCGGGCAACGCGGCCCAGATCATGATGGGCCCGGATGCCGCACCCGAAGCGGTCAGCGCGCTGGCGAGCAAGCTCGGACTCGATCGGCCACCGATGGAGCGCTACCTGCACTGGGTGCAGGGCATGTTGACGGGCGAGCTGGGCGACAGCTACGCCTACAGCTCGCCGGTCGTGGAGATCGTTCTGGAGCGCCTGGCCGTCACCGTGCCGCTGGCCTTCCTGGCGATGGCGCTCACGACGGTGCTGGCGCTGTCGGTCGGCATCTATGCCGCCGCGCGCCACAACCGGCTAGGCGACGTCGGCCTGATGGCGGTGACCCAGGTCGGCATCGCGATCCCGAACTTCTGGTTTGCGATCCTGCTGATCCTGCTGTTCTCGGTCAAGCTGCAATGGTTCTCCGCCGGCGGCTTCCCCGGCTGGAGCGAGGACCCGCTGGGCTCGCTGCAGTCCCTGCTGCTGCCGGCTCTCTCGCTGGCGGTCGTGCAGGCCGCGATCCTGGCGCGCATCACCCGCTCCGCGGTGCTGGAGGTCATGCGCGAGGACTTCGTGCGCACCGCGCGGGCCAAGGGCCTGTCGCAGCGGGCCACGCTGTGGGGCCATGTACTGCGCAACGCGATGATCCCGGTCATCACCGTGATGGGCCTGCAGGCGGCCGAGTTGCTGGCCGGCACGATCGTCGTCGAGAACGTCTTCTACCTGCCCGGGCTGGGGCGGCTGATCTTCCAGTCCATCTCGAACCGCGACCTGATCGTCGTGCGCAACTGCGTGATGCTGCTGGCGACGATGGTGGTCGTCGTGAACTTCATCGTCGACGTGCTGTACGCCGTGATCGACCCGCGCGTGAAGGCCAGCGACATATGAGCGCCGTCAGCGCCACCGCCGCCTTCCTGCGCCGGGCGATCGGCCACCGCAGCTTCGTGGCCGGCGGCATCCTGACGCTGGCGCTGCTTGGCGCAGCCCTGCTGTCGCTGGTCTGGACGCCCTGGTCCCCGTACGAGATCGACATGGCGTCCAAGCTGCAGCCCCCCACCGCCCGGCACTGGCTGGGGACCGACCCGTTCGGGCGCGACATCAGCTCGCTGCTGCTGGTCGGCGCGCGCAACTCCATCCTGGTGGGCGTGATCGCGGTCGGCATCGGTCTGGTGGCCGGCACGGCACTCGGCCTGCTGGCCGCAGCCCGGCGCGGCTGGGTCGAGGAGACCATCATGCGCCTGTCGGACTTCACGTTCGCCTTTCCGGCGATCCTGTCCGCGATCATGATGACCGCGGTGTTCGGCGCCGGCATCGTCAACTCGATCGTCGCGATCGGCATCTTCAACATCCCGACCTTCGCCCGCATCACGCGCGCATCAGCGAACGCGCTGTGGGCGCGGGAATTCGTGCTGGCTGCGCGCGCCTGCGGCAAGGGGCCCTGGCGCATCACCTTCGACCACATCCTGCCCAACATCCTGTCGGTGCTGACGGTACAGGTCACGATCCGCTTTGCGATCGCGATCCTGGCCGAGGCCGCGCTGTCCTACCTGGGCCTCGGCACGCAGCCGCCACAGCCCTCCTGGGGCCGGATGCTGGCCGAGGCGCAGTCGCTGCTGTTCCAGGCCCCGCTGCTGGCGGTGTTCCCGGGCGTGACGATCGCGCTCGCGGTGCTCGGGCTCAATCTGCTGGGCGACGGCCTGCGGGACCTGATGGACCCGCGCCTGGCCCGCAAGAGGTGACACCGCATGCTTGAAGTCTCCAACCTGCGCGTACGCCTGCAGACCCAGCGCGGCCCGGCGGAAGCGATCCGCGGCGTCAGCTTCGGGCTGCAGCGCGGCGAGACGCTGGGCCTGGTCGGCGAGTCCGGCTGCGGCAAGTCCATGACCGCGATGGCACTGATGGGCCTGTTGCCGGAGAGCGCCGTGGTCAGCGGCAGCATCCTGCTCGACGGCCAGGAGCTTGCGGGGCAGCCGGACGCCGTGTTGCGCCACATCCGTGGCAACCGGATCGGCATGATCTTCCAGGAGCCGATGACCGCGCTGAACCCGGTGCACAGCATCGGCGACCAGGTGGCCGAACCGATGCGGCTGCACCGGGGCATGACGCGCCAGGCGTCGCGTGCCCGCGCGATCGAACTGCTGGAGCGGGTCGGCATCCCCCAGGCGGCGACGCGCATCGACGCCTACCCGCACCAGTTCTCCGGCGGGCAACGCCAGCGCATCACGATCGCGATGGCGCTGGCCTGCGAGCCGGACCTGCTGATCGCCGACGAGCCGACGACCGCGCTGGATGTCACGATCCAGGGCCAGATCCTGGACCTGATCCAGGACCTGGTCCAGGAGCGTGCGATGGCGCTGGTGCTGATCTCGCACGACCTCGGCGTCATTGCGCAGAACGTGCAGCGCATGATGGTCATGTACGGCGGCAGCGTCATCGAGAGCGGCCCGACGGCCGAGGTATTCCGGCAGATGGTGCACCCGTACACCCGCGGCTTGTTCGGTGCCCGCCCGCGGCTCGGCGAGCGCACCGGTGCCCGGCTGACGACGATCGATGGCATCGTGCCCGAACTGGTGGACCTGCCGGCCGGATGCGCCTTCTCCGACCGGTGCGCCTACGCGCAGGACGCCTGCCGCAGCACGCGGCCGCAGGCCACACCGCTGGAAGCCGGACATGCCGTGAGCTGCCTGCGCCTGGACGCGGTGCGGGCGGAGGTGGTCCGGTGAGCACCGCTGCACCCCTGTTGCAGGTCGAGGACGTCACGCGCACCTACACACTGCCGCGCGAGAAGCTGTGGGCGCCGCCGCCCCAGGTCCGGGCGCTGCAGGGTGTCAGCTTCACGCTGCAGACCGGGCACAGCCTGGGCATCGTCGGCGAATCCGGCTCCGGTAAGTCGACCCTCGCCCGGCTGGTGATGGCGCTGGAGCCTCCCACGTCCGGCCGGGTGCACATCCTGGGGCAGGACATGACCACACTGGACCCGACCGCACTGCGACGGGCCCGGCGCGACTTCCAGATGGTGTTCCAGGATCCTTACGGCTCGCTGGATCCGCGCCAGACCGTCGAGCGCATCGTCACCGAACCGCTGCAGGCCCAGCCCGGCTCCGGCACGCCAGCGCAGTGGCGAAGCCAGGCCCAGGCGGTGCTGGCGTCCGTCGGCTTGCGCAGCGCCGACCTCGACAAGTACCCGCACGAGTTCTCCGGCGGCCAGCGCCAGCGCATCGCGATCGCCCGGGCGCTGATCACCCGGCCCCGGCTGATCGTTGCCGACGAGCCGGTCAGCGCGCTTGACGTGTCGGTGCAGGCCCAGGTCCTCAACCTGATGCAGGACCTGCAGCAGCAGTTCGGCGTCACCTACCTGCTGATCAGCCACGATCTGGCGGTGGTGGACCACCTGTGCGCCGACGTGGCCGTGATCTTCCAGGGCCGCATCGTCGAGCAGGGCAGCCCGCTGACGCTGTTCCGCGAGGCGGCCCACCCGTACACCCGCACGCTGCTGGACGCCGTGCCGCGCATGGAGCCCCGCGCGCCGGGCGAGGCACGCCGGCGTGTCGCGGCGGTCGCGCCGCGCCCGCAGCAGCCCGGCGCCTGCCCCTATGCCCACCGCTGCGAGCAGGCCCGGCCGGAATGCGACCAGGCCCGCCCGGAACTGCAGGAACTCGCCACAGGCCATAAGGTTGCCTGCCACTTTCCGCTGTCGGCCCGGCGATAGTGCTATCGTTCCGGTTGCCACTCCCCGTCGATGCATCCAAGAGCATGACTGTCTTTGAAAGGAATCTGACCATGGTCAATCGCCGTACCGTTCTCTCCACCGCCGTTGCAGGCGCCGCCCTGTCGGCCAGCCCCTTTGCAGCGCAGGCCCAGTCGCGCAAGGACACGATGGTCCTGGGCATGGCGCTGGAACCCGCGCCCGGCCTGGACCCGACCACCGGCGCCGCCGCCGCGATCGCCGAGATCACGCTCTACAACATCTTCGAGACGCTGACCAAGATCAACGGTGACGGCAGTGTGACCCCGCTGCTGGCCGAGCGCTGGGAGATCTCCCCCGACCTGAAGACCTACACCTTCTTCCTGCGCAAGGGTGTGAAGTTCCAGAACGGCGAGGCCTTCAACGCCCAGAGCGTCAAGTACAGCTTCGACCGCGCCGGCGGCGAGAAGAGCACCAACAAGGACAAGCGCACCTTCGCGAACCTCAGCACGCAGGTGGTCGACGAGCACACGGTGGTGCTGATCAACAAGGAGATCGATCCCAACCTGCCCTTCGTGCTGGGCCAGGCCACGGCCGCGATCGTCGAACCCAAGAGCGCCGAAGGCAACACCAACAAGCCGGTCGGCACCGGACCCTACAAGCTGGATGCCTGGGTCAAGGGATCCTCGCTGACGCTCAGCAAGTGGGACGGTTACCGCAACAAGGCCCACGCCAAGATCAACAAGGTGGTGTTCCGCTTCATCGCCGACCCGGCCGCCCAGGCCGCGGCGCTGCTGTCGGGCGACGTCGACGCCTTCCCGCGCATCGGGACGCGGGTCGTGCCGCAGTTCGAGAAGAACCCGCAATTCCAGGTGATCCGTGGCGCCTCGCTGGCCAAGACGATCGTCGCGATGAACAGCCGGCGCAAGCCGCTGGACGACGTGCGTGTTCGCCGGGCGATCCTGGCGGCGATCGACCGCAAGGCCTTCGTCGAAGGCGCGGCCGACGGGCTGGGCGCACCGATCGGCAGCCACTACGCCAAGGGCCTTCCGGGCTATATCGACACCACCGGCATCAACCCCTACGACCCGGAGAAGGCCAAGAAGCTGCTGGCCGAAGCCGGCATCAAGACGCCGCTGGAGCTGACGATGACGCTGCCCCCGCCGCCGTACGCGCGCCAGGGGGGCGAGGTCATCGTGGCGCAGCTGGCCAAGGTCGGCATCACGGTCAAGGTGCAGAACGTCGAATGGGCGCAATGGCTCAGCAACACCTATGGCGGCCCGTTCAACTACGACCTGTCCATCATCTCGCACGTGGAACCCTTCGACCTGGGCAACTATGCCAAGCCGGAGTACTACTGGGGCTACCAGTCGAAGGCCTTCAACACGCTGTTCGACAAGATCAAGAACACCGGCAACGAGGCGGAGCGCCTGAAGCTGCTGGGCGAGGCCCAGAAACTGCTGGCGACCGACGCCGCCAACGGTTTCATGTACCAGCCGCAGTTCCCAACGGTCGCCAAGAAGGGCGTCAAGGGCCTGTGGAAGGAGATGCCGATCTTCGCGAACGACCTGGCCGCGATGTCCTGGGGCTGATGGCCGCAGCGCATGGCTGAGTTGTACGCACTGGGCAGCGCAGGGCTGCTCGCGGGTTACCGGCAGCGGCAGTTCTCGCCGGTGGAGGTGGTGCAGTCGGTGCTGGAGCGCATCGCGCGCTGGGAGCCCACCCTCTGTGCCACCTACCTGCTGCGGCCGGAGCTGGCACTGCAGCAGGCCCGGGCCTCCGAGGCGCGCTGGCTGCGCGGCGAGCCCTGCGGCCCGCTGGACGGCGTACCGGTCACGATCAAGGAGAACATCGCGACGGCCGGCGACCCGATGCCGGCCGGTACCGCCGCCTCGAAGCTGCCGCTGGCGGAGCGCGATGCGCCGCCGGCCGCGCGACTGCGTGAGGCCGGCGCGGTGCTGGTCACCAAGACCACGATGCCGGACTACGGCATGCTGTCCTCCGGGCTGTCGAGCTTCCATCACCTGTCGCGCAACCCGTGGGATTTGCGCAAGACGCCCGGCGGATCCAGCGCCGGTGCGGGCGCTGCCGCGGCGGCAGGCTACGGCCCGCTGCACATCGGCACCGACATCGGCGGGTCGCTGCGCCTGCCGGCCGGCTGGTGCGGCATCTTCAGCCTCAAGCCCAGCAACGGGCGCATCCCGATCGACCCGCCCTACACCGGGCGTGCGGCCGGCCCGATGACGCGCACCGTCGACGACGCCGCCCGGATGATGCAGGTGCTGAGCCAGCCGGATGCGCGCGACAGCATGAGCCTGCCCTACCAGGCGATCGCCTGGGAGCAGGCGGAGTGCGACATCGACCGGCTGCGGGGCCTGCGCATCGGTCTGCTGCTGGATGCCGGCTGCGGCCTGCCGGTCGCGCCCGACATCGCGCAAGCGGTGCAGCAGGCCGCCCGTCTGTTCGAGCAGGCCGGCGCCATCGTCGAGCCGATGCAGCCCTTCATGACGCCGGCCATGCTGGATGGCCTGGACCACTTCTGGCGCATGCGCTCGCACGTCGATCTCGCCGCGCTGGACCCGCAGGACAAGGCCCGGGTACTGCCCTACATCCGGGCCTGGGCCGACAGCGCCAGCACGATGACACCGACCCAGGTCTTCGTGGCGGCCAGCCAGAGCCATGTGACCCGCGTCACGACGGTGGCGGCCTGCCGCCGGTTTGACTACATCCTGTCCCCGGTGTCGCCGGTGCATGCCGCACCGGCCGAGGACCCCTCGCCGACCAACGATCCGCTGCACGGCCTGGAGCACATCGGCTTCACGGTGCCTTTCAACATGTCGGAGCAGCCGGCCGCGTCGATCAACTGCGGCTACTCGGCGTCCGGCATGCCGATCGGCCTGCAGATCGCCGGCCAGCGTTTCGACGACCTCGGCGTGCTGCAGGTGTCCCGGGCCTTCGAGCGCCTGCGCGGCGCGCAGCGCGCCTGGCCGGAGCCGCAGACCGCTTGAGGAACCCGGCCGCATGCTGACCGACAGCCTGGGCAATCCGGTCCACCTGGACCAGGCCGACAGCCTGCCGCTGCTGCATGATTTCGTCGGCGGCTTCCTGACCTGCGAATCCCGCGTCGCCCGCATCCTGCAGGCGGCGTCGACCGACCACAGCGCGATCGTCCAGGCGGCCTGCGCCGCGCTGCACATGTTTGCGGAATCCGCCGATGCGCCGCAGCAGGCCCGGCCCTTCATCACGACCGCGCTGCGCCGCGCGCCGCAGGCCTCGGAGCGCGAGCAGCGCTTCGTCGCCGCGGTGGCCGCCTGGGTGGCGGGCGATGTCCCGCGCGCCATCAAGCTGCATCAGGAGCAGGCCCGCCTGCATCCACGCGATCTGGCGTCCGTCAAGCTGGGCCAGTACCACCTGTTCAATCGGGGCCAGGGCCCGGCCATGCTGCACCTGGCATTGCAGGTGCTGCCACACGCCCCGGAGGTGCCGCAGCTGCACGGCATGGCCGCGTTCGGCTGGGAACAGTGCCATCTGCTGCCGCAGGCCGAGGCGGCCGCACGCCACGCCCTGAGCCTCTGCACCAAGGAACCCTGGGCCCAGCATGCGATCGCCCATGTGATGCTGACGCAGGGCCGGCTGCAGGAGGGCCTGCAGTTCATGCAGCACGCGAGCAGCACCTGGGTCGGGCTGAATTCCTTCATGCAGACGCACAACTGGTGGCACCTGGCGCTGTTCGCGCTGGAGCTGGGCGATGCCCAGCAGGCCCTGCAGCTCTACGACAGCCAGGTCTGGGGCGTCGTCAAGGAATACTCCCAGGACCAGATCGGTGCGGTGTCGCTGCTGGCCCGGCTGGAGCTGGCCGGTGTCGATGTCGGGGACCGCTGGCAGGATGTGGCCGACCATCTCGTCGCGCGGGTGCATGACCATGTGCTGCCCTTCCTCGACATGCAGTACCTGTACGGCCTGGCCCGGGCCGGCCGGCCGGAGGCCGCCACGCTGCTGGGCAGCATCGAGGCCCACTGCCAGGGCATGGCGGCTGCGAACCTGCAGGCCTCCGGCAACCCGGTCGCCGATGATGTCTGGGAGCGGGTCTGCCTGCCCGCCAGCCGCGGCCTGCTGGCGCACGCACAGGGGCGCCACCGCGAAGCCGTCGAGGCCCTGGGCACCGCACTGCCCCGCATGCTCGAGATCGGCGGAAGCCACGCCCAGCGCGACCTGTTCGCGCAGATCCACCTGGACGCACTGGTGCGCGCGGGCGCCTGGAGCAGCGCGCAGCAGATCCTGCAGCCGCAGATCAACAGCCAGCCAGAGTCGCGGCGCCTGCAGCGGCAGGCGGCGCCGGTCTACCAGGCCCTGGGGCTGACCGACGCGCTGGCAGACGCCAGCGCCTGAGGCCGGCGCGCGCAGCGGCCGTGCCGGCCGCTCAGTCCTGGTCGGGCTTGACGATCACCACCGGCACCTGGGCCGCGTGCAGGACCTCCTGCGACACCGAACCCAGCAGCGCGCTGCGCATCGCACCGATGCCGCGCGCGCCCATGATGATCATGTCGCAGCCGAAGCGCTCGCCGATCTCCACCAGCATGTGCGCCGGATCGCCGGTGGCGACCTCGCGCTCGTAGACCACGCCCTCCGCCAGCACCAGGGCCTCGGCGGCCTGCAGCGCATCCACACCGGCAGCCGTCGCGACACGCCGCAGCACCTCGCCGTCGGGCGCCACCACCATCTCGTACAGCGTGGCCGGCTCCTGCACGTTGGCCAGCACCAGCGTGCCGGACAGGCCCTGGCGCAGCAGGTCCACCGCCAGCCGCACCGCCTTCAGCGAGAGTTCCGAACCATCCACCGGAAGCAGGATCTTCATCAGGGTCTCCCGTTTCTGCGGGCCCGGATGCCCGCACCCGACAGCATACGCCGCAGCACGCCGCCCGGGTTGATGCGCGGCAAGCTGGGTCGCGATACCGGGCCTGCGCCGCACGGATAATCCGCGCATGACCCAGCTCGTCCTGCTTCCCGGCCTGGCCTGCGACGACCGCATGTGGCAGCACCAGCTGGCCGTGCTGCCCGCCGCCTGGCAACCCACGGTCACCGATGTGCATGCCCGCCACGACAGCATCCCGACCATGGCGGAGGCGCTGCTGGCGCGGCACCCCGGCCCGCTGGTGCTGTGCGGCGCGTCGATGGGCGGCATCGTCGCGATGGAGGTCGCGCGCCAGGCCCCGCAGCGCATCCGCGGGCTGGCGCTGCTGGGTACCAATGCCCGGCCGGAAACACCGGACATGCGCCAGCTGCGCGAGGCCGCCATCGGCTTCTTCGAGCAGGGCCGCGCGCTGGAGGTGCTGCGCCTGAACGTGCCGCTGGCCTTCCATGCCAGCCGCCTGCAGGACACGGCCCTGACGCAGCACTACCTGGATTTCGTGATGGAAGCCGGCGCCGGCCAGCTGGTGCGGCAGAACCGCGCCATCATCACCCGCCCGGACGCCCGCTTGCACCTGCCGCAGCTGCGCTGCCCGTTGCTGGTACTTTGCGGCGATGCAGACCAGCTCACGCCCCCGGAGTGCTCGGAAGAGATCGCCGCCCTGGTGCCGCATGCGGAGTTCGAGCTCGTACCGGCCTGCGGCCACATGCTGACGATGGAACGGCCGGAGATCGTGAACCCGCGCCTGCTGCGCTGGCTCGACACGCTGGCAGCCCGGCCGCAGTGACGCGGCTCAGGCCGCGCGCTTGAGTTCCTGCACCTTGTTCACCAGGCGGCGCAGCACCGAGGCCTCGACGAACTTGTCGACCTCGCCGCCCAGCACGGCGATCTCGCGCACGAAGGTGCTGGAGATGAACTGGTACTTGTCGCTGGGCGTCAGGAACACCGTCTCGACATCCGGCATCAGCGTGCGGTTCATGCCGGCCAGCTGGAACTCGTAGTCGAAGTCGGTCACCGCGCGCAGGCCGCGCACCATGGCCTTGGCGCCCCGCGCGACGACAAAATCGCGCATCAGGCCCTCGAAACTCTCGACCGTCACGTGCGGAAAGGGGCGAACGACGTCGCGGACCATGTCGACGCGCTCCTGCAGGCTGAACATGGTCTTCTTGTGGTGGCCGGCCGCCACGGCGACGATGACCCGGTCGAACAGCTGGGTCGCGCGCCGGATCACGTCCTCATGACCCAGCGTCAACGGATCAAAGGTGCCCGGGTACACGGCGATGATGTTGTTGCTCATGGTGTCTCCAGGACAGATTCCGGCGGGGGCTCCCGCCGGTGCGCCGCATTATGCATGCGTCCTGTCGGCATGCCGCAACAGGTGCGCATGCACGGCGCCGGCCTTCAGATGCCGCGCGACACACAGCCCCAGCGGGGCCAGCTGCGCGTCGGTCCAGGCCACCGGCGCCTCCAGATACAGGTAGCCGTCCGCCGCCAGCGCGGCGGCGGCGGCCCGCAGCGCGGGCTCGGCCAGCGCCGAATCGAAAGGGGGATCCAGCAGCACCAGGTCGAGGCTGGCCGGCGCGGCCTGCCGCAGCATCGCCACACCGTCACCGCGCACGACCCGCACGCCGCTGGCCTGCAGCCGGGCGATCGTGTCGCCGATCTGCGCGACCAGCCCGCGATCCTGCTCGACCAGCTGCACGCTGGCCGCGCCCCGGGAGGCCGCCTCCAGACCCAGCACGCCGGTGCCGGCAAAGGCATCCAGACAGCGCCAGCCTGCCAGGTCCTGGCCCAGCCAGTTGAACAGCGTCTCGCGCACTCGGTCCGGCGTGGGGCGCAGGCCCGGCAGGTCGGGCACCTTCAACCGGGTGCGTTTCCAGGCGCCACCCACGATGCGGATCTCGTGGCTGGGGCGCCGGGGCGGGAGGGTCTTGCGGGGGGCTGCGGGCATGGGGGCAAGCTTAACCCGCCTTGCGCACGATGGCCGGAGGCGCCGCGCTGGGGCGTCAGCCCGTCACCGACCCCCGGGAAGGCTGGGGCACCACCGGCGCCGTGAAGGCCTGCAGACCGACCTCCTCACGCTGGCAGGCGCGCTGAACTGCGGGCCGCTGCTGCAGCGCCTCCAGCAGCGACCACAGCCGGGGCCGCGCCGCCAGCGCGGCGCCCGGCAGCGTATCGCCGACCGGGTACAGCTGCGCCCAGCGCGCGCACCAGGCCAGGTACAGGTCGCAGACCGACAGCGCCTCGCCCAACAGCCAGGGGCCGCCATGGCGTGCGATCTCGGCATCCAGCAGGCCGAAATGCGCCTCGACCCGGCGGTGCATCGCAACGCGCAGCGACGGGATCGCCGCTTCGTCGCTGACATAGCGTGCGCTGTAGAACAGCACCCGCAGATCCGCATGCAGCGTGTTCGACAGGAAGAAGAGCCACTTCAGGCCCCGGCCACGCGCGGACGGCGCCTGCGGCAGGAGCGCAGCGTGCCGGTCGGCCAGGAACAGCAGGATCGCGGCGGTCTCGAACAGCGGCTCATCCTGCCCGGGCACGACCAGCACCGGCAGCAGGCCCTGCGGATTCAGCGCCCGGTAGGCCGCGCTGTGCTGGGCGGCCGCGCCGCGGTCGACCAGCACGTCCTGGTAGGGTTGCGCCAGTTCCTCGAGCGCGGTGCGCACCACGGCGTTGGCACTGTCCGGGGAGCCGTACAGCGTGTAGCTCATGGGCTGCCACCGACGATCACCGTGACCATCGCGCCCGGCTGCAGCGCCCGCGCAAACGCGGCCCGCACATCCGCCACCGTCACGCGATCGACCCGGGCCGTCCAGCCGTCGAGGTAGTCCAGCGGCAGGTCGTTCCAGGCGATGTTGGCCACATTGCCCAGCAGCTTGCGGTTGCTGTCGATCAGCAGCGCGAAGCCGCCGATCAGGTTCGACTTGGCGGCGTCGAGCTCCTGCTGCGTCGGGCCCTCCGCGACAAAGCGCGCGACGACCTCGCGGGCCACCGCCAGGGCCTGCGTGGCCTGGTCCGGGCGCGTCTGCAGCCCGACCGTGAACGCGCCGGCATGCAGGCCGGGCGAGAAATAGCTGTACACGCTGTAGCTCAGCCCCCGCTTCTCGCGCACCTCGCTGGTCAGCCGCGACACGAAGCCGCCGCCGCCCAGGATGTAGTTGCCGACGGTGAGTGCGAAGAAGTCCGGATCGCTGCGCTTGACGCCGGGCTGGCCCAGCAGCACATGGGCCTGGGCCGAGTCGGCCGGCAGCCGCAGGTCGTTCGCCTGCGTCAGCGGCGCGACCTCCGGCACCGCCGGCAGCGCGGTGCAGGGGCCCGCCGCGACCGGCAGGCGCGCAAACAGCACGCCGAGCAGCTGCTCGACCTGCGCCCGCGAGACCGCCCCGACCACCGACACCCGCGCGCGGCACGGAACGACCGCGCGCTGATACAGGGCCTGCATGTCGGCCACCTCGATCCGGGCCAGCGTCTGCGCCGTCATTTCCTGGCCATAGGGATGCGTGCCATAGACTGCCGCCGCGAAGGCCCGCGCCGCGACGGTGGCCGGGCGGGTGCCGGCCTCGCGCAGGCCGGCGATCAGACGTTCCCGCTCGCGCTGCCAGACTGCCTGCGGAAACGCCGGCTGCCCCAGTTGCCGCGCGGCCAGCGCCACCGCACGCGCCAGCAGGTCCGGGTAGGTCAGCGAGCGCAGCGAGAAGGACAGGCGGTCGGAGGACGCGCTGGCACCGAACGAGGCGCCCAGGTCGGCCCAGGCCTCGCTGAGGCTGTTCTCGTCCAGCGCCGGCTCGCCCGATCCGGTGCCCGCCAGCACGCCGCGCGACGCCATGCCGGCCGTCACGCTGGCGAGACCGGCCTGTGCGGCCGGGTCCCGCCGTGCGCCACCGTCGAAATCGATCTGCAGGTCGACCATCGCGATCGACGGGCTCTCGACCAGATAGACGCGCGCCCCGGAGGCCATCGTCCAATGCTGGATCGGGATCGCCGCCCGGGCCGCCAGGCACGACAGCAGCACCAGCAGCAACAGGCCTTGTCGGAAGGAGGAAAGTGACAGCATCATGCGGTCCTTCAGTGCCGGCCACCGGGCGCCGGTGCACGGCTGCGGCGGTTCGGGTCCGGGGGTTGCGGGCGCAGCGTCGCGATCGTCAGCTGGTCGTCGCCGAAATAGCGGGCCGCCACCGCCTGCACCTGGGCCGGCTGCACACCGCGCAGGCGCGCCACCAGGCGCTCGCCGGCGTCCAGCGGCAGGCCCAGGGCCCAGTAGCTGCCCAGGCTGCGCGCCTGGTTGAACACGGAGTCCAGCTTGTAGACCTCGCTGGCCACCCACTGGGTCTTGACCCGCTCCAGCTCGGCCTGGCTGACGCCCTCGCGCGCAACACGCGCCACCTGCTGGCGCAGCGCCTGCTCGACCTGCTCGGCGGTCTTGCCCTTCACCGGTACGCCGTCCAGCATGAAAACCTGCGGCCCGCGGCCCCACAGGCCGTTGCCGGCCCCGGCGCTGTCGGCGACACGGTCGTCGCCCTGCGTCAGCGCGCGGTCCAGCCGGGCACCGGCATAACCGTCCAGCACGGCGGCCAGCACGGTCAGCGCCAGCGCGTCCTCGTCGGCGGCGGTGGCCGTTGCCGCATCCAGGCCGGCCGCCGACAGGCCCGGGACCTTGAAGGCCAGCGCCACATAGGCCTGCTCGGCCGCGGCCTTCACGTCGATGCGCCGCAATCCGGCCTGCGGCGGCTCCAGGCGTGGCTTGCGTGCCGGCACCGGGCGCGCGCCGACCGCCCCGTAATACTTCTCGGCCCACTGGCGCACCTGCGCGACATCCACATCGCCGGCCACGACCACTGCGGCGTTGGCCGGCACATACCACTGGCGATGGAACGCCCGCACGTCCTCCGGTGTCATCGCCTCCAGATCGTTCATCCAGCCGACGATCGGGCGGCGGTAGGGCGAGGCGACGAACACCGCGGCGTTCAGCGACTCGTACAGCAGCGCGCGCGGGTTGTCGTCGGTGCGCAGCCGGCGCTCCTCCTTGACGACCTCGACCTCGCGTGTGAACTCCGCATCGGGCCAGCGGTTGTTCGCGAAGCGGTCCGCCTCCAGCTGCATCACCTCCTCGAGCCGGGCGGACGGGATCTGCTGGTAGTAACCGGTGTAGTCGCGGGCCGTGAACGCGTTCTCGCGCCCGCCCAGCGCAGCGACGCGGCGCGAGAACTCCCCGGCCGGCACGCGCTCGGTGCCCTTGAACATCATGTGCTCCAGCACATGGGCCACGCCCGACGTGCCGTCCACCTCATCCATGGCCCCCACGCGGACCCACAGCATGTGCACGGCGGTCGGGGCGCGCCGGTCCGGCTTGACGATCAGCTGCATGCCGTTGGCCAGCGTGAACTGCGCGATCGGCGCCGGGCCCTGGGCTCCGGCCAGGCCGGCCACCAGCAGCAGCAAGGCGACACATAAACGTTTCATAAAATGCTGTGATCCCACGATCGGTCCCCATGTTCAGCTTCTTCCGGAAAAAAACGCCACCCGCTCCCGCCGACCCGGACAAGACGGTCGCGCCCAATGCCACCACGCTGGCACCGGAGACCCTGGCGCCGGAGGCGGTGCGCGACGGCGCCGTGAAGTTCTCCCGCCCGGGGCCGTCGGACGACGCCACGCCGGTCGCGGTCTCGGCCCGCAACTCCTGGATCTCGCGCCTGCGCGCCGGCCTGCGCAAGACCAGCTCGAACATCGCCGCCGTCTTCACCGGCACCCGCATCGACGAAGCCCTTTACGAGGAACTGGAATCCGCGCTGGTGCTGGCCGACTCCGGCGTCAAGGCCACGCAGCACCTGCTCGACGACCTGAAACGTCGCGTCAAGGAGACCCGGGCCACCGACCCGGCCGTGGTCAAGGGCATTCTCGCCGATGCCCTGACGGAACTGCTGCAGCCGCTGGAGAAAACCCTGGTGGTCGGGGAACACCGGCCGACCGTGATGATGGTCGTGGGTGTCAACGGCGCCGGCAAGACCACCTCGATCGGCAAGCTCACCCGCCACCTGTCCTACCGTGGCGCGTCGGTGCTGCTCGCGGCCGCCGACACCTTCCGGGCCGCGGCGCGCGAGCAGCTCGGCATCTGGGCGGACCGCAACACGGTGGAGATCATCAGCCAGCAGGGCGGTGACCCGGCGGCCGTCAGCTACGACGCCGTCGTCGCCGGCACGGCCCGCGGCAAGGATGTCGTGCTGGTCGACACCGCCGGCCGACTGCCGACCCAGCTGCACCTGATGGAAGAGCTGCGCAAGATCAAACGCGTGATCGGCAAGGCGGACGCGGGCGCGCCGCACGAGGTGCTGCTGGTCATCGACGGCAACACCGGCCAGAACGCGCTGGCGCAGGTCAAGGCCTTCGACGATGCGCTGTCGCTGACCGGGCTGATCATCACCAAGCTCGACGGCACCGCCAAGGGTGGCGTGCTGGCGGCGATCGCGCGCGAACGGCCGGTGCCGGTCTACTTCATCGGTGTCGGCGAGAAGCTCGAGGAGCTCGAGACCTTCAATGCGCGGGAGTTCGCCAACGCGCTGCTGGCATGACGCCGCTCGCCGGCTGCGCCCCGAGGCGCGGCCGCCTCCACCGGGCCGGTGAACTTTTGCCTGCCTGCAGGCACCAACCCGGATGACCCGTACCCTCCCCCCCGTCTCGCGCCGCCAGGTGCTGGCCGCCCTGGCCGCCAGCCTCGCCGTGCCGGCACGCGCCCAGTCCGGCACCGGATGGCCCGCGATCGAAGCCCGCGCACGCGGCCAGACCGTCTACTTCAACGCCTGGGCCGGCAGCGAGCGCATCAATGCTTACTTGCAATGGGCTGCGGCAGAACTGCAGCGCCTGCATGGCGTGAAGCTGGAACATGTCAAGATCAGCGATGCGGCCGAGGTCGTCAAGCGTGTTCGGGGCGAGAAAGCCGCCGGCCGGCAGGACGGCAGTGTCGACCTGGTCTGGATCAATGGGGAGAACTTCCTGACGATGAAGCGCGAGGGCCTGCTGTTCGGCCCGTTCGCCGAGACGCTGCCCTCCTTCCAGCATGTGGACGTCACCGGCAAGCCGACGACCCGGCTGGACTTCTCCGAGCCGGTCGAGGGCCTGGAAGCCCCCTGGGGCATGGCCCAGCTGACCTTCTTCGCGGACCGCCGCTTCGTGCCCGCCGCGCCGCGCAACATGGCGGCCCTGCTGGACTTCGCCCGGGCCCACCCGGGCCGGGTCACCTATCCGCGCCCGCCAGAGTTCCATGGCACCACCTTCATCAAGCAGGCGCTGCTGGAATCGGCGAGCGACCGCGCGGTGCTGTACAAGCCGTTCAGTCCGGCCGCCCTGGCGGCAGCGACCGGCCCGCTGTGGTCCTACCTGGACGCGCTGCATCCGCAGCTGTGGCGCGCCGGCAAGCAGTTCCCGCAGAACTCGGCTGCGGTGCGTCAGATGATGGCCGACGGCGAACTGCTGCTCGCGCTGACCTTCAACCCGAACGAAGCCGCCAACGAGATCGCCGCCCGGCGGCTGCCCGACACCGTCTACAGTTTCCAGTTCGCCGGCGGCACGATCGGAAACACCCATTTCCTGGCCATTCCGGTGAACGCCCGCGCCAAGGAGGGCGCGCAGGTGGTGGCGAACTTCCTGCTCTCGCCAGCGGCCCAGGCCCGCAAGGCGGACATCAGCCACTGGGGCGACCCGACCGTGCTGGCCATCGACCGGCTCCCGCCAACGGACCGGGCCCTGTTCGCAGCCCGACCGCTGCCGGGCCAGGTGGTCCAGCCGATGCCCACGCTGCCCGAGCCGCATGGCAGCTGGGTGGACCCGCTGGAGAAAGAATGGCTGCGGCGCTACGGCTGACGCGCCGGCGGCGGGCGCCGCGCGTCGCAGGTGCCGGAGAACAGCATCTCGCCGCTGGGCGCGGTGCGCCGCACATGCAGGGCCTTGCGGTCGACATGCCAGGTGCTCTGCGTGCCGAAGCGCACCTCCTGCGGCCCGACCGAGCCGGAGCTCAGCCACTGCCGGTTGACGGCCACCGCATCCGCGGATTCGCTGTAGTTGACCTCGACGCCGGGCCGGGTCTGGTCGCTGCCGTCGGGCTGCAGCTCACAGAACACCGTCTGCATGTCCGGCGGGCCGCCGCGCTCGAACAGTTCGCGCGCCAGCCGCGCCGCGCGGCCGGGCTGGCGCGTGACCTCGCAGGCGAACTCGGCGGCGAACCAGGTGCCGTCCAGAATCTGGGCGGGGCTGAACTCCAGCCGCTCCGGCTGCGGCCGGCCGGTCATCGTGGCCGGCACCGCGGCAAAGCGCAAGGGCCGCTCGCAATCCACGACAAAAGGCGTACTGCCCCGGATCGGGCTGGGCTGCTGCACGTTGATGCGCAGCAGCGTTCCGGCCACATGGCGCCGGTCCAGGATCACCAGCGCCAGGTTGTCCATGCCGAACAACACGTCGTCCACACGCTGCAGCAGCTGGTAGCCACGGTTGCTGGTCCATTGCGCCGAGACCTGCATCGGAAGCAGGGCGGCCAGCAGCAGCATTCCCACCCAACCCATCAGCCGACCCGCCATGAACACATGCCTTCCCTGCATTGAGACCCTCACCGGCCCGATTCCGACCGCCTCCGTCATCTGGCTGCACGGCCTGGGCGCCAGCGGTGACGACTTTGCCGCGATTGTGCCCGAGCTCGATCTGACGGGCTGCCCGTCGATCCGCTTCGTGTTCCCGCATGCGCCCAGCATGCCGGTCACCATCAACGGCGGCTATGTGATGCCGGCCTGGTACGACATCCTGGGCACACCGGGCCAGGGCGCGGAGGATGCCGAGGGCATCACCCGGTCCGCCGCGGCGATCGAGGCGCTGATTGCGCGGGAGGGCACCCGCGGCATCCCGCCGCAGCGCATCGTGCTGGCGGGCTTCTCGCAGGGCTGCGCGATGGTGCTGCACACCGGGCTGCGGCACCCGGAGCGGCTGGCCGGCATCCTGGCCCTGTCAGGCTACCTGCCACTGGCCAGCCGGCTCGAAGCCGAGCGCAGTGCGGCCAACCAGCACACGCCGATCTTCCTGGCGCATGGCCAATCCGACCCGGTGATCGTGCTGGCACGCGCCGAGGCATCGCGCGACCGCCTGCAGTCGCTGGGCTACGCGGTGCAGTGGCACACCTACCCGATGCCGCACAGCGTGCACCCGGCCGAGGTCGAGGACATCGGCCATTTCCTGCGCAGCGTCCTGGCACCTGGCAGCACCTGGGGCAAGGCCTGACGGCGCGCATGGCAGGCCGCCATCGGCATCCGGTCGCTGGCGGGGACGTGCTGCCGCTGCTGCTGCTGCTCGCGGCAGTGGCGCTGCCGATGCTGCACGCGCTGGGTGCCGCGCTGTCCGCCGCTGCCCAGCCTGCGGCCTGGACCGCCCTGCTGAAGGAGCGCCAGCTGGGCCCCGCGCTGGCCCTGAGCCTGTGGAGCGGCGTCGCCTCGGCGCTGCTGGCCTTCGGGCTGGCGGCCTGGGTGCTCCAGCAGGTCTGGGACACCCCGCTGTGGCACCGGCTCGTGCGCCTGCTGGCGCCGATGCTGGCCGTGCCGCATGCGGCCTTCGCGATCGGCTTCGCCGCACTGATCGCACCCAGCGGCTGGCTGCTGCGCGCGCTGTCGCCCTGGGCCACCGGTCTGGAGGCGCCGCCGCCCTGGAGCACGACGCAGGACCCGTGGGCCCTGGGCCTGATCGCGGTGCTGGTCGGCAAGGAGCTGCCCTTCCTGCTGTGGGCCGCGGCCTCGCACCTTCAGCGGCCGGATGTCGCCCACCGGCTGCGGCGTGAGCTGCTGCTTGCACACACGATGGGCTATGCCGCTCCGCAGGCGTGGTGGCGGGTTGCCTGGCCGCAGATCCGCCCCAGGCTGCGCTGGCCGTTGCTGGCGGTGCTGGCGTATTCGCTGACGGTCGTTGACCTGGCGCTGGTGATCGGCCCTGGGGCACCGCCCACGCTGGCGGTGCTGGCCTGGACCTGGCTGCTGGATGCCGACCCCGCGACGCAGGCCAAGGGGGCCGCCGCGGCCTGGCTGCTGGCGCTCCTGCTGGCACTCACGGTCGCCCTCGGGTGGGTCGTGCTGCGCGGGCCGGTCTGGCGCCGGCGCTGGACCGATGGGCATCGCGGCCACGCGCGTGCCGCCGGCCGGCGGATGCCGCGCGCACTGCTGCCTGGCGCGCTTGCCGCCGTCTACGGCCTGGTCCTGCTGGCCCTGGCAATCGGCAGCGTGTCCGGCGTGTGGCGCTTTCCGGCGCTGTGGCCGCAGACGCTGACCGGGGAGGGCTGGCTGTCGGTCGCGCAGAGCAGCCGCACCTTGGGCACCACGCTGTCGCTGGCCCTGGCCGCCAGCGCGGCCGCACTGGTCTGGTCCGTGGCCTGGCTCGAATGCACGCCCGCCGCCTGGGACGCCCAGCTGCGCCGGCTGGTCTACCTGCCGCTGGTGCTGCCGCCGGTGCTGTGGGTGCTGGGCCTGCACGCGACCGCGCTGCAGCTGGGCATCGACGGCGCCTGGGCCGGCGTCTGGATGGCCCACACGCTCGCCTGCGTGCCCTACGTGCTGATCGCGCTGAGCCCGGCCTACACCGGCTTCGACCCGCGGCTCGGGCAGGTCGCGGCCTCGCTCGGCCAGAGCCGGCTGCGCTTCCTGCTGCGCGTGAAGTGGCCGCTGCTGCGCGCGGCCTTGACGTCGGCACTCGCCGTCGGTTTTGCGGTCAGCGTCGCGCAGTACCTGCCGACGCTGTTCGTCGGGGCCGGGCGCTTCAACACCGTGACGACCGAGGCCGTCACGCTGGCCTCCGGTGCCCAGCGCTCGCTGACCTCCGCCTATGCCTGGCTGCAGTGGCTGCTGCCGGCCGCCTGCTTCGCGCTGGCGGCCTGGGCAGGCCGGCCCCGGCGGTTCTAGCGGCCGGTGGCGGCGCCCAGACCTTCGGCCAGCGCGCGCGTCAGCTCCGCAGCCGGCACGGCACGGCAGCCGCTGGCGTTCTGGCCCGACCACAGCGGCGTGAAGTCCGCGCTGCCAGCGGCCTCGGCGCGGTTGCGCAGCGCTGCCATCCCGGCGCTGGCCAGCGGGAAGGCCGGCGCCATCGGGTCGATCGGCCCGAGCTCCCGCACGGCGCGGTTGACGATGCCGCGCGCCGGGCGACCGGTGAACACATTGGTCAGAGCCGTGACCGCCCCAGCGTCAGATTGCAGGGCCGCGCGGTGCAGCGCACTCGTCTGCGCCTCCGGGCACAGCAGGTAGGCGGTGCCGACCTGCACGCCGCTTGCGCCCAGCGCCATGGCCGCTGCCACGCCGCGGGCATCCGCGATGCCGCCGGCGGCGATCACCGGCACGCGCAGCTGCCGCGCCAGCTGCGGCACCAGCGCCAGTGTGCCGAGTTGCGTGGACAGGTCTTCCGACAGGAACATGCCCCGGTGACCGCCCGCCTCCAGCCCCTGCGCAATCACCGCATCGACACCCTGGGCCTGCAGCCAGAGCCCCTCGGCCACCGTGGTGGCCGACGACAGGATGCGCCCGCCCCAAGCCCGCACGCGCGCCAGCAGCGCCGGCGCCGGCAGCCCGAAATGGAAACTCACGACGCGCGGGCGGAAGGCCTCCAGCAGCTCGGCGGTGGCTGCATCGAAGGGTGCGCGGCTGGCGGCGGGCCAGGCCATCGCCGGATCCAGCCCCCAGCTGCGGTAGCCTGGGGCCAGGCGTTCCCGCCAGTGCTGCTCGCGCGCCGGGTCCGGCTGCGGCGGCGTGTGGCAGAAGAAATTCACATTGACGACGGCGCCCTCCACCGCCTGGATGCGCTGCAGCTCGGCGCGCAGCGCGTCCGGCGACAACATGGCGCACGGCAGCGAGCCCAGGCCACCGGCACCGGACACGGCCAGCGCCAGCGCACTGCCCTGCACACCGGCCATCGGCGCCTGGATCAGCGGCCAGCGTACACCGAGCAGATCGGCCAGCGCGGAGGACATCGGTGCGCGTGTTGCAGGGCTACAGGCGGCCTCAGTTGCTGGCGGCCTTGGCCGGCGGCCGGGCGGTCGTGGGTGCCGCCGGCGCGGTCGCCGGAATGCCCAGGCGGCCGGCCACGGCCAGCTCGAAGGTCTTGAACTTCGGCTCCAGCGTGGCCTTGAGTTCGTTGACCAGCTTGGCCTGCAGGCTGCGGGTCATCTCGCCATCCATCTGCTGGTACTTGCGGTAGGCGGGGTTCTCCAGGACGCTGACCAGCTGCTTGAGCTCGTCCTCGGTGAAGCGCTCATCCAGCAGCGTGCCGACGGTCGTCGGTGCCAGCTTCACGGCGCGGTCCCGGATCAGCGGCAGCACCTCGTCGACATACTTGCGCGCGTCGGCCTGGATCTCCTTGCCCATGGCCTCGCGCTTCTCCGGCGGAACGCGCTGCTGCATCACCGAGCCCGCACGCTGCAGCAGCACCATGGCCGGCTGCTCCGCCATGCCACGCGACATGGCCTCGATCGCGGGCTGCTGGATCTGCAGGATCTTCGCGATCAGGTCCTTCTTGCCGCCGGCGGTCTGCGCGCCAGCACCGAAACTCGCAGCCAGCAGGGCCACAATGATCAACTTCTTCATGGGGGTCTTTCCAATCAAGGGATGCGTGCGATGCGATCCGGGGCCCAAGGGCGGGAGCCCGTATTATCACCCCGCCCCTCTGCCGGATCCCCCGATAACCCTGCGCCATGCCCCTTGAACTGCACGTCGACGAACTGCGCGCCGGCCCGCATGTCCTGCTGCGCAACCGGCAGCTGCGGGTGCTGCCGGGCGAGATCCACACCGTGATGGGCCCCAGCGGGTCGGGCAAGTCGAGCCTGCTGGGCGCGATCGCCGGCACGCTGCCGCCCGGCGTGCAGTTTCGCGGCAGCGTGTCGCTGCAGGGGCGGCGCATCGAGGCGCTGGCCACCGAGCAGCGGCAGGTCGGGTTGCTGTTCCAGGACGACCTGCTGTTCGCGCACTTGACGGTCGCCGAGAACCTGCTCTTCGGCGTGCCGCCAGGGCCGGCGGCCCAGCGCCGGCAGCGCGTGGCACAGGGCCTGCGTGACCTCGAGATGGAGGCCTTCGCCACAGCGGATCCGGCCACGCTCTCCGGTGGCCAGCGCACCCGGGTGGCGCTGATGCGCGCGCTGCTGGCCGAACCGCAGGCGCTGCTGCTGGACGAGCCGTTCTCCCGGCTGGACACCGGGCTGCGCGGCCGCCTGCGGGACTTCGTGTTCACACGCGTTCGGCAGCGCCGCATCCCGGTGCTGCTGGTGACCCACGATGCCGAGGACATCGCCGACCCGGCCGCCGTCACGCGGCTGGATTGACGCGCCACGATGCTGGACCGGGCCCTGCAACAACGCATCGCGCCAGCGATCGAGCGCATCGCGCAGGGGTTGGTGCGCCGCGGCGTGACCGCCAATCAGCTGACGCTGGTCGGATTTGCGATCGGCATCGCGGCGGCGGTGCTGATCGCGCTGCATCTGTACCAGGCTGCGCTGGCGCTGATCCTGCTGTCCCGGCTCTGCGACGGGCTGGACGGTGCGGTGGCGCGGATCACCCGGCCCACCGATGTCGGCGGCTTTCTGGACATCGCGCTGGACTTCCTGTTCTATGCCGCGATCCCGCTGGGCTTCGCGTTCGCCGACCCGGCGCGCAATGCGCTGGCGGCCGCCACCTTGCTGGCGGCCTTTGCAGGCACGATGTCCAGCTTCCTGGCGTTCGCGGTGCTGGCGGCCAAGCGGCAGATGCACAGCCTGGACTACCCCGACAAATCCTTCTATTTCCTCGGCGGGCTCACGGAGGCCACCGAAACCCTGGCCTGCTTTGCGGCGATGTGCCTGTGGCCGCAGCATTTCGCGCTGCTGGCCTACGGCTTCGCGGCGCTGTGCGCCATCACGACGCTGACGCGCCTGTGGTGGGGCTCGCGGGCCCTGTCGTGAACCGGGTCGACCGCCCATCGCCCGCCATGACGCAGCCCGAACCGATCCGCACCGCAGCGTCGACGGCCGATCCGGTGCTGCTCGTCGGTGCCGGTCCGAGCCACCGGCAGCTGCTGCGGCAGCTGGCCCGCCGCCCGGAGCCCGGCCGGCGCATCCTGCTGCTGCACCCCGCGACGCACGGCACCGACCCGGCCCATCTGGCGGCCTTCGTGGCCGGGCCAGGCCACCCGCCCTTCGCCGCGGTGGAGCTGCGCCCGCTGGTGGACGCGGCCGGCGTGACCTGGCAACCGGATCGCGTGCGGGCACTGGAGACCGAGGCCCGGCGCCTGCTGCTGGATGACGGCGAGGCGCTGCCGTATGCCCAGCTGTCGATCGACCTGGGTCCGGTGCAGGAGCGCGCTGCACTGGAGCAGCAGCTGCCCGGTGCGCGCGAGCACGGCCTGTTCCTGTGGCCGGCCGAACGCTTCGTCAGCCTGTGGCCGCAGGTGCTGGCACTGGGTCCGGCGCGGCTGCGCAGCCTCGCGGTGATCGGGCCGGGCCGCACGGCGATGGCGCTGGCGCTCGCACTGCGCCAACACCTGCCACAGGCCGCGGTGACCTGGGTGACCGGCGGCGCGCAGGCGGGCGCCGGCCTGCCCGCCGCCGTCGCGCGCTGCATCACGGCCGAGCTGGCCCGGCGCGCGGTCACGGTGCTGCCGGACCACGCCACCCGGCTGGTGACCGGCGAAGTGCAGCTCGGGTGCGGAGGCCGGCTGGCCTGTGACGTGCCGCTGCTGGCGCTGGAGTCCGGCCCGCCCGCGTGGCTCGCGGAGAGCGGCCTGGCGCGCGACGCACAGGGCGGGCCGGTGCTCGACGGTGCGCGGCGCTGCGGCGGCTTGCCCGACGTCCTGCTGGCACCGGAGGCGGAAGCGCCCCCGGGCCTGCATGCACGCCATGCGCGCAACCTGCGCCGGGCCATCGCCGGTGCGCCGTTGCAGAACCTTCCGACGCCCGCCGCCTGGCGGCTGTGGCTGCGCTGCGGCGACGGCGCGGCCATCGTCGGCGGCCCGCACTGGGCCCTGCGCAGCCGCTGGCTGGGGCGCTGGCTGCGCGGGCCGGCCTGACGCCGCCGCCGACCTTCAGCCCGAGCGCGAGCGCACGCTCACGTAGTCGTGCAGCTGGGTGTGGATCGTCGAGATCCGGTACTCGACCGGTCGCTCGCCGAAAGTCATCGCGATGCGGTGCACCTCCAGCACCGGCATGCCGGCCGGCAGGCCCAGGATGCGGGCGGTCGTGCGGTCCGCCGCGACGGCGCGGGCCCGCTCCTGCGCGCGAAGCACCGTGATGCCGAACTCGGTCTGGTACAGGCTGTAGATCGTGCTCGGGCGGTCCAGCAGGCGCTTCTCGGTCAGCCCCCGGAACAGCGATGCCGGCACGACGATGCGGTCATGGACGACGGCGCGCCCGCCCAGCGACAGACGGTTCTCGAAACGCAGCACCGCCTCGCCCTGCTTGATGCGCAGCGCCAGCGTGTCCTGCTCGCCGGCGCGGTCCCGCTCGAAGGCCACGCACTCCACGGTCGGGTACTCCACCTGCTGCACCACCTCGCCGAAGCGCGGATCGGCCCGCGGCTCGACATGGAAGAACTGGAACATGAACCGTTCGCTGTTGTGCTGCGCGACGAAGGTGCCCTTGCCCTGGCGCCGCACCAGCACATGTTCATGCACCAGCTCGTCGACGGCGCGCCGCAGCGTGCCCACGCTGACACCCAGGCCCCGCGCGATCGTCGTCTCGTTGGGCAGCGACTGCCCGGGGCGGCAGGCGCCGGACTCGATCAGCCCGAGCAGCGCCCGCTTGACCTGCAGGTACAGCGGTGTGCCGCCGCTGTCGCCGAGCGGGGTCAGGTTCAGGGGTTCGGTCTTCATCGGTGCCGCGCAGTGTAGCCAGGTCCGCACGGGTGCTCCAGGTCATCCATATTACCCGATTGACAGTGCGGGACCGGCCACTACACTGCGGCTCTTTTGCGACCCCAACGAGGACTGGAGACCCAATGATTCACTTTGTATTGCATGACGCCCGCGACACCGTGGCCGTGGTCGTCGTGGAAGGCGTCAAGGCCGGCACGTCCATGACCGGCTGGATCATGGACGAAGACCGCATGATCAATGTGCCGGCGCTGCAGGACATCCCGATCGGCCACAAGGTGGCCCTCAAGGACATGGCCGTCGGTGACACCGTCTGGAAGTACGGCATCGACATGGGCAAGGTGGTCGCGCCGATCCAGGCCGGGCAACACGCCCACGTGCACAACATCAAGACCAAGCGCTGGTAAGCCCTCCCCCCTTCCTTTCGAAAGACACCCATGTCCATCATCGACAAGAACACCACCTTCCTGGGCTACCGCCGCGAGAACGGCCGCGTCGGCGTGCGCAACCACGTCATCATCCTGCCGCTGGACGACCTCTCCAACGCCGCAGCCGAGGCCGTGGCCCACAACATCAAGGGCGCGCTCGCGATTCCCCATCCCTACGGCCGCCTGCAGTTCGGCGCCGACCTGGAGTTGCACTTCCGCACGCTGATCGGCACTGGCTGCAACCCGAACGTTGCCGCGGTCGTCGTCATCGGCATCGAGGACGGCTGGACGCAGAAGGTCGTCGACGGCATCAAGGCCACCGGCAAGCCGGTGGTCGGCTTCGGCATCGAGCTGCACGGCGACCACGACACCATCCTGCGCGCCTCCAAGGCGGCGCGCGAGTTCGTGCAGTGGGCCAGCGAGAAGCAGCGCGAGGCCTGCGCGATCTCCGAGCTGTGGATCAGCACCAAGTGCGGCGAGAGCGACACCACCAGCGGCTGCGGCGCGAACCCGACCGTCGGCAACGCCTTCGACAAGCTGCACCCGCTGGGCACCACGCTGTGCTTCGGCGAGACGACCGAGCTCACCGGCGGCGAGCACATCGTCGCGGCGCGCTGCGCAAACGACGCGGTGCGCGAGAAGTTCATGTTCATGTTCAACCGCTACCAGGAAGTCATCAACCGGCACAAGACCAGCGACCTCTCCGACAGCCAGCCGACCAAGGGCAACATCGCCGGCGGCCTGACGACGATCGAGGAAAAGGCCCTGGGCAACATCCAGAAGATCGGCAAGCTGTGCACTGTGGACGGCGTGATCGACAAGGCCGAAATGCCGACGCACCCGGGCCTGTGGTTCATGGACTCCAGCAGCGCGGCTGCCGAGATGGTGACGCTGTGCGCCGCCTCCGGCTATGCGGTGCACTTCTTCCCGACCGGCCAGGGCAATGTGATCGGCAACCCGATCCTGCCGGTCATCAAGATCTGCGCCAACCCGCGCACGGTGCGGCTGATGAGCGAGCACATCGACGTCGACAGCTCGGGCCTGCTGCAACGCGAGATCACGCTCGACCAGGCCGGCGACAAGCTGCTCGAATGCATGCTGCGCACGGCCAACGGCCGCCTCACCGCCGCCGAGGCGCTGGGGCACCGCGAGTTCGTGCTCACGCGGCTGTACGAGAGCGCTTGATCGCGGCCGGAGGGCCCTGCCCGTGAAGCTGCCGCTGGCCGAGGTGCAGGCCCTCGTGGCGGGCCACCTGCAGCGCGCCGGAGCCACGCCCGCCATGGCGCAGAGCACGGCGCGCGC
>JAEUOX010000044.1 GCA_016790475.1 Rhodoferax sp.
CGCGCCTGTGGGGCGCCGAGGCGCGGAGGGCTTGCGGCCCAGCGCGAAGCGCGTTCGTAAACTGACTCATCGCGCTTGTCCGAGCGCAGCGCCCGCAGGGCGCGTAGCGAGTTGCGCGATGGGGCCGCAAGCACGAGCACCGACGGGAAGTCGGCGCGTTCAGCGCCGACCGCCCCACCGAAGCGCCGCACCGGGCCCCCACACGCCTTGGGCGACGCAACAGCTACAAAACACGCCAAGGGGCAACGCGAAGGCGACACCGAGAACCCCCCACAACAAAGGGAGCCTCAAGCCGAAGCAGCCCGCCGCGCCAGCCACGCATTGATCTCTCCGACGATGCCGCGCCGGAACACCAGCACGACCACGACGAACACCAGGCCCTGCAGGATCAGCAGGGACTCGGCGAAGGCCGACAGGCTGTTCTGCATCGTCACGACGACGATGGCCCCCACGACCGGGCCGACCATGGTCTGCAGACCACCGACGATGCCCATCAGCAGCGCCTCGCCCGACGTGCCCCAGCCCACGTCCGCCAGCGTCGCGATCTGGAACACGATCGTCTTCAGTGAACCGGCCAGGCCGGCCAGTGCGGCCGACAGCGTGAAGGCCAGCAGCTTGTAGCCGTTGACGCGGTAGCCCAGCGAGATCGCGCGCGGCTCGTTGTCGCGGATGGCCGTCAGCACCTGGCCGAACGGGGAATGCACGATGCGCCAGATCAGCCAGAACGCGGCCACCACGACCACCATCACCACGTAGTACAGCGTCAGGTTGCTGCTCAGGTCCAGCAGGCCCAGCAGCTTGCCGCGCGGCACGTTCTGGATGCCGTCCTCGCCGCCGGTGAACGGCGAACGCAGCGCGATGAAGTAGATCAGCTGCGCGCAGGCCAGCGTGATCATCGAGAACGCGATGCCGGCGCGCCGGATCGCGATCAGGCCGGTCGTGGCACCGATCGCGGCAGCCACCGCGGTGCCGAACAGCACGCCGAGCGCCGGATCCCAGCCCCAGACCTTCACCGAGTGCGCGGCCGCGTAGGCGGCCGAGCCGAAGAACATCGCATGGCCGAAGGACAGCAGCCCGACATAACCGATCATCAGGTTCAGCGAGCCGGCCAGCAGCGCGAAGCACAGCAGCTTCATCAGGAAGACCGGGTACATCATCCAGGGCGCCACCAGCAGGAAGGCGCCGCCCAGCAGCAGGGCGGTGGTGATCACGCGGGGAGAGACGGAAGTGCGCATGGTGGTGGGCCGTCGAGGGAACGGACTAGTGGTTGCCGAACAGCCCGTTGGGCCGCACGATCAGCGTGAGCAGCATCGCGATGAAGACCACCATGCCGGCGATCTCCGGGTAGAACACCTTGGCCAGGCCCTCCAGGATGCCCAGGCCGAAGCCGGCCACGATCGAGCCGACGATGGAGCCCATGCCGCCAATGACGACGACCGCGAACACCACGATGATCAGGTTGGATCCCATCAGCGGGTTCACCTGGTAGATCGGGGCGGCCATCACGCCGCTGAAGCCGGCCAGGCCGACGCCCAGGCCGTAGGTCAGCATCAGCATGCGCGGCACGTTGATGCCGAAGGTGCGCACCAGGTTCGGTTTCTCGTTGGCCGCGCGCAGGTAGGAGCCCAGCTGCGTGCGCTCAATGACGAACCAGGTGGCCAGGCACAGCGTGAACGAAGCGCCGATGACCCACAACCGGTACCAGGGCAGGTAGGCGAAGCTGGTATCCAGACCGCCGCTGATCGGGCTGGCATAGGGCATGCCGGTGGCGCCGAACTTGAGGCGGAAGCTGCCCTCCAGGATCAGCGCGAAGCCGAAGGTCAGCAGCAACGCATAGACATGGTCCAGGTGGTAGAGCCGGCGCAGCATCGTGCGCTCCAGCACGATGCCCACACCGCCGACGACGAAGGGCGCGATCAGCAGCGCCCACCAATAGCCCAGGCCGGTGTACTCCAGCAGGCCCCAGGCGACGAAGGCGCCCAGCATGTACTGCGCGCCGTGCGCGAAGTTCACGACATGCAGCAGGCCGAAGATGATCGCCAGGCCCAGGCTCATCAGCGCGTAGAACGAGCCGTTGATCATGCCCACCAGCAGCTGGCCCACGAAGGCTGCAATGGGTACACCGAAAATCGCGTCAGGCATCGGAAGAGTGTCTCCAGGCGTTGGGTTTCACAACCCGAGGATGGCTTCTATCCGGGCGCGGTCCGCGGCGATGGCGTCGCGCTCGAACTGCATCGCCACACGGCCTTCCTCGATCACGTAGAAGCGGTCCGCCACGCGCGACGCGAAGCGGAAGTTCTGCTCCACCATCAGGATCGTGAAGCCGCGCTTCTGCAGCATGCGGATGGTCTCGCCGATCTTCTCGACGATGACCGGGGCCAGGCCCTCGGTCGGCTCGTCGAGCAGCAGCAGCTTGGCACCGGTGCGCAGGATGCGCGCGATCGCCAGCATCTGCTGTTCGCCACCGGACAGCTTGGTGCCCGGGCTGGTGCGCCGCTGCAGCAGGTTCGGGAACAGCCGGTAGATCTCGTCCACCGGCATGCCACCGGGCATCAGCACCGGGGGCAGCAGCAGGTTCTCCTCGACATTGAGGCTGGCGAAGATGCCGCGCTCCTCCGGGCAGTAGGCCACGCCGAGTCGCGCGATGCGCTCTGCCGGCATGCCGGTGGTGGACTGGCCGTTCACAGTGATCGTGCCGCGGCGGCGCTGCAGCAGGCCGACGATCGCACGCAGGCTGGTGGTCTTGCCGGCGCCGTTGCGGCCCAGCAGGCAGACGACCTCCCCTTCGCGGACCTCGAAATCCACGCCGTGCAGCGCCTGCGTCTCGCCGTAGAAACCCTCGAGCCCCTGCACCTGCAGGCAGACTTTCGCGCCGGCTGCATCAGTCATGGGCACCTCCCACATAGGCATCGATCACGCGCGGGTCGCGCGAGACCTCGTCGTAGCTGCCCTCGGCCAGCACCTCGCCGGACTGCAGCACCGTGATGCGGTCGCACAGCTCGGCGACCACCTTCATGTTGTGTTCCACCATCAGCACCGTGCGCGACTTGGCGACCTCGGCGATCAGCCGGGTCACCGGGCCGATGTCCTCATGGCCCAGGCCGGCGATCGGCTCGTCGAGCAGGATCAGCTCCGGGTCCAGGGCCAGCGTCGTGGCGAGCTCCAGCGCGCGCTTGCGGCCGTAGGAGAGGTCGGCGGCCAGCGAAGTCTGGTAGCGCTCCAGCCCGACGGCCGCGAGCAGCTCGACGGCGCGCGCGTTGTGCTGCTGCAGCACCCGGTCGCTGCGCCAGAAGGCATAGGTGCCGCCGGCCTTGCGCTGCAGCGCGACGCGCACGTTGTCCAGTACCGACATCTGCCCGAA
>JAEUOX010000078.1 GCA_016790475.1 Rhodoferax sp.
CAAGGCGCGGCGTGACGCGCCGGGTGCCATCGCCAGCACCACCTGCATGCCGGGCGCCAGCCGGTAGTCGGGGCGCGCGGGTGGGACGGCCGGCGCTGCCGGCAGCGCCACCGGCAGCTCCAGCCAGAACGACGCGCCGGGGCCCGGGGTCTCATCGAGCCCGACATGCCCCCCCATGCGCTCGGCCAGTGCGCGGCAGATCACCAGCCCCAGACCGGTGCCGCCAAACTGCCGCGACATGCTGCTGTCCCCCTGGGAGAACGGCTGGAACAGGCGCTCGCGGGCGTCCTCGCGCACGCCCGGGCCGGTGTCGCGGACCGTGAACCGCAAGCGGGAGGCCGCGTCTCCCGGCGGCGTGCGCTGCTCCACCTGCACGACCACCTCGCCATGCGCCGTGAACTTGACCGCGTTGCTGACCAGGTTCGTCAGGATCTGCTTGACCCGGTAGGCATCGCCCATCACCAGCGGCGCGACGGTGCCGGGCGACTCGCAGGCAAGGTCCAGACCCTTGGCGTGGGCCGCGCCGGCGAACAGCAGCGCGACCTGCTCGGCCGTCTGGACCGGATCGAAGGGCGCATGCTCCAGATCGAGGCGGTCCACCTCGATCTTGGACAGGTCCAGCACGTCGTTCAGCAGGTGCAGCAGGGATTCGGCGGACACCCGCAGGGCGTCCGCAAAGCGCAGCTGCTGGTCGTTCAGCGGCGTGCCGAGCAGCAGGTCCGCCATGCCGATCACACCGTTCATCGGGGTCCGGATCTCGTGGCTCATGTTGGCGAGGAAGCGGGTCTTGGCCAGACTGGCGGACTCGGCCTGTTCCTTGGCCTGGCGCAACTCCGCGGTGCGCTCCTGCACCAGCTGCTCCAGCGCCTGGCGGTGCTGGCGCAGTTCCTGGTCGCGCGCCTGGAGTTCATCCAGCATCGCGTTGAAGCGCTGCGCCAGGTGGCCGATCTCGTCCTGCTGGGTCACGACGGCGCGTTGCGGCGCATCGCTGCCCCGCTCGACGGCCTGCGCGACGCGTGCGAGTTCCTGGACCGGCCCGGAGATCGAGCGCTGCAGCCGCAGCGCCAGCACCAGCGCGGCGCCCAGTGCGACGGCCGTCGTCAGCAGCGCCAGCAGCAGGCCGGCGGCCAGCTGCCGCCACATGCCCTGCAGGTCGGCGTCCAGCACGACGCTGCCCAGCAGCTCGCCGTTCTGGCGGACCGGGTGCTCGATACGCAGGTTGCTGGACCAGAACCCGCCCTCGCTGCGCGTTGCCTGCGGCAACGGGCCCTCCGGCGCGCCGGCCCGGGTGTCCTGCGGGCCGCCGTCGAAGATCCGCCCGTCGGCCCGCCGCAGCCAGGCCTGGCGGACTTCCGGACGCGCGCGCAGCCCTTGCAGGGTTTCCTGGGCCGCTGCTGCATCGTCGAAGCGCAACGCGGCTACGCTGTGCGCCGCCAGGACATCCGCCATGCCGACCAGCTGGGACTGGACAGCGTCGCGGCCGGCGCGCACATCGACAGTGAGCTGCACCAGGAGGTTCAGCACCAGACCCAGGCTGGTCGCCAGCGCGATGGTCAGCAACAGCTTGCGCCGGATGGGCAGATCGCTGAAGCGCATGGTGCCTGAGGTCGGTGGTGCAGTGGGTCGGTGCAATGGAAACGCCACCCCGCCGGGGCGCAAATCCGCCCCTCCGGCCAGCCTGCCCGGGATGTGCCCCGGAGTGTGCCACACGCCTGCCCGTGCTGGATGCGCGTCAGGCCTGCGAAATCATGACCCGGGCTTGATGCAGGTCAATCCGGCAGCCCGGCGGCCGGCTGTCTCATTTTGAGAATTTCTGGGGTGTCAGCGGCCCCGGCCTAGGGTTTCACCTAGGTCGGCGGGTCGGGTGGAATTTCACAATGCTGCGGTCCCAGCGACATCCCATCGAACCCTAGGAGACGATCTCATGCATGTTCAACTCACGGTCAACGGCCGGGCCAGCACGCTCGACGTGGCCCCCAACACGCTGCTGGTGCAAGCCCTGCGCGAACACCTCAAGCTCACCGGAACCCATGTGGGCTGCGACACGGCGCAATGCGGTGCCTGCACCGTACTGGTCGACGGGCAGGCGGTGAAGTCCTGCAACGTGCTGGCCGCCCAGGTGGCGGGCAGCAGCGTCACGACGATCGAGGGACTGGCCAAGGCCGACGGCACGATGCACCCGATGCAGGCGGCCTTCAAGGATTGCCATGGCCTGCAGTGCGGTTTCTGCACCCCCGGCATGGTCATGAGCGCGGTGGACCTGTGCAAGCGCCATCCGCAGGCCGACGAAGGCCAGATCCGCGAGCAGCTCGAAGGCAACATCTGCCGCTGCACCGGCTACCAGAACATCGTGCGGGCCGTGGTCCAGGGCCGCGCCGCCATGGCCTCGGCCTGAACCGCAGGAGACACACCATGGGTGCATCCGACTTCTCCAAGCTCCCCCATATCGGCGAGTCCCTCAAGCGCAAGGAGGACTACCGCTTCCTGACCGGCGCCGGCCAGTACACCGACGACATCACGCTGGCCAACCAGGCCTATGCGGCGTTCGTGCGCAGCCCGCACGCGCACGCGCTGGTCAAGGGCATCGACCTCACGGCCGCCAAGGCGATGCCCGGCGTGGTCGAGATCTTCACCGGCAAGGACATCGACGGCAAGATGGGCGGCCTGCCCTGCGGCTGGCTGATCAACAACCCCGACGGCAGCCCGATGAAGGAGCCGCCGCACCCGATCCTGGCGATTGGCAAGGTCCGCTATGTGGGCGACCATGTCGCGATGGTCGTTGCCGAGACGCTGGAGCAGGCCCGCAACGCCGCCGAGGCGGTGCAGGTCGACTACGAGGTGCTGCCCTCCGTCGTGCGCGTCAGCGACGCCGGCAAGGCCACCGCGCTGCATGACATCGCGCCCGACAACCACTGCTACAAGTGGGCACTGGGCGACAAGGCGCAGGTGGATGCGACCTTCGCGCAGGCCGCCCATGTGACCCGGCTGGATCTGGTCAACAACCGGCTGATCCCGAACGCGATGGAGCCGCGCGCGGCCATCGGCAGCTACAACCGTGCCACCGAGGAGTACACGCTGCATGTGGCCAACCAGAACCCGCACGTCGAGCGGCTGCTGATGACCGCCTTCGTGCTCGGCCTGCCGGAGCACAAGGTGCGCGTGATCGCGCCCGACGTCGGCGGCGGCTTCGGCTCCAAGATCTTCCTGTATGCCGAGGACGTCTGCCTGACCTGGGCGGCCAAGCAGATCAACCGCAGCATCAAGTGGACGGCGGACCGCAGCGAGGCTTTCCTGAGCGATGCGCACGGCCGCGACCATGTCAGCCACGCCGAGATGGCGATGGACAAGGACGGCAAGTTCCTGGCGATGCGCGTGCACACCGACGCCAACCTGGGCGCCTACCTGTCGACCTTCGCCACGGCGGTGCCGACCATCCTCTACGCGACGCTGCTGGCCGGCCAGTACACGACGCCGCAGATCTACGTGGAGGTCGACGCCTGGTTCACGAACACCGCGCCGGTGGACGCCTACCGCGGCGCCGGCCGTCCGGAGGCCACCTACCTGCTGGAGCGCCTGGTGACCCGCTGTGCCTGGGAGATGGGCCTGGGCCAGGACGAGATCCGCAAGCGCAACTTCATCACGCAGTTCCCATACCAGACGCCGGTCGCGCTGCAGTACGACGTGGGCGATTACCACGCCTGCATGGACAAGGCGAAGGTGCTGGCGGACGTGGCCGGCTTCGAAGGCCGCCGTGCCGCCAGCCAGGCGCGTGGGCTGCTGCGCGGCATCGGCTACTCCAGCTACATCGAGGCCTGCGGCATCGCTCCGAGCAACATCGCCGGCGCGCTCGGTGCGCGGGCCGGCCTGTTCGAGTGCGGCGAGATCCGCGTGCACCCGACCGGCAGCGTCACGGTGTTCACCGGCTCCCACAGCCACGGCCAGGGCCATGAGACCACGTTCGCGCAGGTCGTCGCGGCCCGCCTCGGCGTGGCGGTGGAGGCGGTGGATGTCGTGCATGGCGACACCGGCCGCGTGCCCTTCGGCATGGGCACCTATGGCTCGCGCTCGATATCGGTCGGCGGCGCGGCCATCATGAAGGCGCTCGACAAGATCGAGACCAAGGCCAAGAAGATCGCCGCCCACCTGATGGAGGCCAGCGACACCGACGTCGAGTTCGCCAACGGCGAGTTCACGGTGAAGGGCACCGACAAGAAGGTCACCTTCGGCCAGGTCGCGCTGACCGCCTATGTGCCGCACAACTACCCGCTGGACAAGCTGGAGCCCGGCCTCAACGAGACCGCGTTCTACGACCCGACGAACTTCACGTTCCCGGCGGGCACCTACATCTGCGAGGTCGAGGTCGATCCGGCCACCGGCTTCACCCGCATCGACCGCTTCACCGCGGTGGACGACTTCGGCACCATCATCAACCCGATGATCGTCGAAGGCCAGGTGCATGGCGGCCTGGTGCAGGGCATCGGACAGGCGCTGCTCGAGAACTGCGTCTACGACCCGGACTCCGGCCAGCTGCTGACCGGCAGCCTGATGGACTACGCGATGCCGCGGGCGGACGACATCCCGCTGTTCAAGCTCGACACCGTCTGCACGCCCTGCACGCACAACCCGCTGGGCACCAAGGGCTGCGGCGAGGCCGGCGCGATCGGCTCCCCGCCGGCCGTCATCAATGCCGTGCTCGACGCGGTCAAGGGTCTGGGCGTCAAGGACTTCGACATGCCGGCATCGCCCAGCCGCGTCTGGGAAGCGATTCAGGCCGCCAGGTAAGCAATCAGGAGACACACAGCATGTACACATTCACCTACGAACGTCCGGCCAGTGCGGCCGACGCCGCCAAGCTGGCCGCCTCCGGTGCCAAGGTGCTCGCGGGCGGGCAGACGCTGCTGGCCTCGATGAAGCTGCGCCTGGCCAGCCCCCCGACGCTGGCCGATCTCGGCGGCATCGCCGAGCTCGCCGGCATCTGCCGTGACGGCAATGCGCTGGTCATCGGTGCGATGACGCGCCATGCCACGGTGGCCGCCAGTGCCGAAGTGCAGCAGACGATCCCCGCGCTGGCCGATCTGGCCGGGCACATCGGCGACCGCCAGGTCCGCGCGATGGGCACGCTGGGCGGTTCGGTCGCGAACAACGACCCGTCGGCCTGCTACCCCAGCGCCGTGCTGGGCCTGGGGGCCACGGTGGTGACTACCCGGCGCAGCATCGCGGCCGATGACTTCTTCCAGGGCATGTTCACGACGGCGCTCGGCGAGGACGAGATCATCACGTCGATCCGCTTCCCGATCCCGAAACGGGCGGCCTACATGAAGTTCAAGCAGCCGGCCTCGCGCTTCGCGATGATCGGCGTGTTCGTGGCCCAGTTCGACAGCGGTGTGCGGGTGGCCATCACCGGCAGCGGCAACGGTGTCTACCGGGACGCCGCGCTGGAGGCGGCGCTGACGAAGAGCTTCACCCCCGAGGCCGCGGCTGCGGTACGCATCGACGCCTCCGGCATGAACAGCGACATCCATGCCTCGGCCGCCTACCGGGCCAACCTGGTCAGCGTGCAGACCCAGCGGGCCGTCGCGAAAGCCCTGCGTTGACGGGTATCGACGAGCTGGCCGCGGCGCTGGAGGGCGCCGGCTACCTGGCCGACCGCCGGCTGGCCACCGCGGTCTACCTGGCGCTGAAGCTGCAGCGCCCGCTGCTGCTCGAAGGCGAGCCGGGCGTCGGCAAGACCGAGCTGGCCAAGGCCCTGGGGGCCGCGTTGCAGCGGCCCCTGGTGCGGCTGCAGTGCTACGACGGCATGGAGCAGCGCGAGGCCCTGTACGAATGGAACTATGCGGCGCAGCTGCTGCACATGCGTGCGGCCGAGCTGCAGCACGACACCCGGGCGGTGGGCGGCGAGCGCCGCCACCGCGCCGGCGAAGTCGAACGCGAGGTCTACCAGGAGCGCTACCTGATCCGCCGCCCGCTGCTGCAGGCGCTGGAGACGCCCGCTCCCGGCGCGGTGCTGCTGATCGACGAGGTCGACCGGGCGGACGAGCCCTTCGAGGCCTTCCTGCTGGAATACCTGGGCGAGTACCAGGTCAGCATCCCGGAGCTCGGCCCGGTGCGGGCCGCGGCGGCGCCGGTCACGATCCTGACGAGCAACCGCACGCGGGACCTGCACGATGCGGTCAAGCGCCGCTGCCTGTACCACTGGCTGGATTACCCGGACCGCGAGCGTGAGCTGGCCATCGTCCGTGCGCGCGTGCCCCAGGCCTCCGCTGCGCTGGCGGCGCAGGTGGCGGATTTCGTGGCCCGGTTGCGCAGTGCCACTGCATCCGGCAGTTTCCACCGGGCGCCCGGCATCGCCGAGAGCGTCGAATGGGCGCGTGCGCTGGTGGCGCTGGATACACTGGTCGTCGATCCGGAGGTCGTCGCGGATACCGCCGGCATCCTGTTCAAGCAGCGCGAGGACGTCGCAGCCCTGACGCAGGCCCTGTCCGCCGAGCTGCTGGCCCCGGCGCCCGCCTGATACGGCCTCGTTGGAGCGCGGCCGGCCCATGCAGCTCGGAGATGCACGCAGCGGCAAGCTGGCCGACAACCTGACCGGTTTCGGCCGGGCGTTGCGCCGTGCCGGCGTGCCGGTCGACAGCGCCCGGATCGCGCTGGCGCAGCAAGCGCTGCTGCTGGTCGGCCCGGGCCGCCGCGATGACGTCGGCGCCGCGCTGGAGGCGGTGCTGGTCGCACGCGAACAGGACCGACTGGTGTTCCGCGAGCTGTTCGACGCCTACTTCCGGGATCCGGCCATCGCCAACAAGCTGCTGGCGCAGATGCTGCCCAGCGCCGAGGGCCGGGCCGATCCGGCCAAGGGGCGCCCGCGCGTGCGCGAGGCGCTGACCCCGCCGAAGCCGGCCCGCAATGCCGCGCCGCCGCGCCCGGACAAGGAGATCGAGTTCGATGCCGCGATGACCGCCAGCGATCTGGCCCGGCTGCGCCATGCGGACTTCCAGGCGATGACGGCCAGCGAGTACCAGCTGGTCGAACGGCTGGCGCGCGACATCCGGCTGCCGCTGCCGGAGTTCGACACACGCCGGCTGCGCCCGGGCAGCCGCGGCGCCCGCCTGCACTGGCCGGGTGTGCTGCGCCATGCGGCGCGCCACGGCGGCGAGATGCTGCGCCTGCCGCGGCTGCGCCGCCGCCGCCAGCCCCTGCCGCTGCTGGTGCTGGTGGACGTGTCCGGCTCGATGGAACGGTATGCGCGGCTGCTGCTGGCCTTCCTGCATGCCGCGACGCGGCAGCTGCGCCGGCGCGATGTCTTCGCGTTCGGCACCCGGCTGACCGACCTGCAGCCGGCGATGCAGTGCGGCGACACCGACCGCATGCTGGCGCTCGCCTCCGCCGCGATCGAGGATTTCGCCGGCGGCACGCAGCTCGGTGACTCGCTGGCCAGCCTGCGCCGCCTGCATGCCCGTCGCCTGGTCGGCAACCGCACGCTGGTGCTGCTGGTGACCGATGGCCTGGACACCGGCGAGCCGCAGGACCTGCTGCAGGAGCTGGACTGGCTGCGCCGGCACTGCGGACGGCTGGTCTGGCTGAATCCGCTGCTGCGCTTCGACGGTTATGCGCCGCTGGCGCGTGGCGCTGCGGCCCTGCATGCCCGGGTGGACGGCATGCTCGCAGTGCACAATCTCGAAAAGCTGGAAGACCTGGCCACCAGCCTGGCGCGAACGCTGGCGCGCTGATGCGCGCGCCCGTGCGCCCCCTTGGCCCCCGAATCTCGAACAGGAGCAGATTTCATGGACATGCAAGCCAGCCGGCAACTCGCGGTGACCCAGCAACAGGCCTGGGACGCGTTGAACGATCCCGAGGTGCTCAAGCTGTGCATCCCGGGTTGCGACAAGGTCGAGGCGACCGAACCGCTGAACTATGTGGTGGGCGTCGCCGTCAAGATCGGCCCGGTGTCGGCCAAGTTCTCTGGCAAGATCCGCCTGAGCGACATGAACCCGCCGCAGAGCTACACGCTGAACTTCGACGGGCAGGGCGGCGCCGCCGGCTTCGGCAAGGGCAGCGCGCAGGTCACATTGACGCCGAACGAGGGCGGCTGCGAGCTGGCCTACACGGTGCACGCGCAGGTCGGCGGCAAGGTGGCCCAGCTCGGCCAGCGGCTTGTCGACGGCGCGGCCAAGAGCATGGCGGAGGACTTCTTCAAGCGTTTCGACCAGGAGATGCAGCGCCGCTATCCGGCACCGGCGGCACCGGAGGCCGCCGCGGTACCTGCCGCACCGGAAGCAGCCGCTGCGAGTGGAGGCGGTGGTGTGCCGGCCTGGGTCTGGATCGCCGGGGCGGTGGTGCTGGCCGCCGTGGTCTGGGCGCTGCGCTGAAGGCTGCGGCGTTCGCCGCGCAAGGAGAGCTGCGATGGAAAACCTCGACGTGATGGTATTGCGCACGCTGCGCGACTGGCGCCGTGCCGGGCGCCGGGCGCTGCTGGCCACGGTGGTCCGCACCTGGGGCTCGTCGCCGCGCCCGGTCGGCTCGATCATGGCGCTGTGCGAGGACGGCGCGGTGGCCGGCTCGGTGTCGGGCGGATGCATCGAGGACGACCTGATCTACCGCCACACCCGGGCCTATGCCCAGGGCGCTGCCGGGACCGACCCGATGCCGGTCGGCGCGCCGACCTTCGTCAAGTACGGCATCACGGCCGACGAGGCCCACCGCTTCGGGCTGCCCTGCGGCGGCACGCTGGAGCTGCTGCTGGAGTTCGATCCGGATGCCGGCGCCCTGGAGGCGCTGGTGCAGGCGCTGGAGGCCGGGCAGCTGATGACCCGCACCGTGCAGCTGGCGGACGGCCGCGTCACGCTGGCGCCGGCCGCCCGGCCGGAGGCCCTGCGGCTGGACGCGACCGCGCTGGTCAACACCTTCGGCCCGGAGTACCGGATGCTGCTGATCGGCGCCGGCCCGCTGACCGAGTACCTGACGACGATGGCGCTGTTCTGCGGCTTTGCGGTCACGGTGTGCGACCCGCGCGAGGAGTACCGCAGCGCCTGGTCGGTGCCCGGCGCGACGCTGGTCAGCGACATGCCTGATGACGTCGTGCGTGCGTTCCGGGCCGACCGGCGCAGCTGCGTCATCGCGCTGACGCATGACCCCAAGCTGGACGACCTGGCGCTGCTGGAAGCCCTGCAGACGGACGCGTTCTATGTCGGCGCGATCGGCTCCCGGCGCAACAACGAGGCCCGGCGCGATCGCATGGTGCGCCATTTCGACCAGACCACCGAGTCGCTGGCGCGCCTGCGCGGGCCGATCGGCATCTACATCGGCAGCAAGACGCCGCCGGAGATCGCGGTCAGCGTGATGGCCGAGGTGCTGGCGGTCAAGAATGCGGTGCAGCTGCCGCGCGAGATGGCGGTGGCCCAGGCCAAGGATGCCCGTTCGCTGGGCGAGCCGGCCGTAGTCGGGCCGGTCTGCGGTGTCGGCTGAGCCCCTGGTGCGCCGGCGGGTCGCCCGGCCATCGTAAACTGCAGCGTGTCTACTGGTTGACAGCGTTCTCGGAGGTCCGGCGTCATGAAGTCCCTGCGTTTCGTTCTTGTTCTCGCGCTGCTGGGTACCGGCGCCGGCGCGTCCTGGTCGGCCGACGAGGAAACCCTGCCCTCCGGCGTCCGGATCACGCACCTGAGCCCGGGCTCGGGCGCCAGCCCCAAGGCCGCCGACACCGTGCGGGTGCACTACCGCGGCACGCTGGCGGATGGCCGCGAGTTCGACAGCTCCTACAAGCGCAACGCCCCGGCCACCTTTCCGCTGGGCCGCGTGATCCCCTGCTGGACCCAGGGCGTGCAGAAGATGAAGGTCGGCGGCAAGGCGCGCCTGGTCTGCCCGCCGGCCACCGCCTATGGCGACAAGGGTGCGGGGGGCACCGTACCGCCCCATGCCACACTGACCTTCGAGGTCGAGCTGCTGGCGATCGAGAAATAGCCAGCGGCCCTGGGGGATGCGGCACCGCGCTTGCGGGGCACGGTCCTTGCGACTATCCTGATTTCGCTTCGGCGTCTCGTTTTCATCCACTTGCGGGAGGAGCCCCATGTACAAACGCATCCTGTTGGCCTATGACGGTTCGGAGTCGGGCCAGAAAGCCCTGCTGGACTGCCAGGATCTGGTGCAGTGGTCCCGCGCCGAACTGGTGCTGGTGGCCGTGATGCCGAACCACATCGACTTCATCGGTGCCGAGGGCGGCTACTACGACCCGAAGATCGCCGAGCGCGAGAAGGAAAACTACCGCGCGATCCTGGACCAGGGCCTCAAGACCCTGGCGGCGGCCGGCCATACCGCCAGCGGCCAGGTGCTGACCGGCGATGTCGTCAGCGAGATCACCGGCCACGCGCGCAAGATCGGCGCCGACCTGATCGTCGTCGGCCACAAGCACCTGGACGGCTGGGCCGCACGCTGGTGGCGCGGCTCCAGCTCCAGCGCGCTGATCGAACATGCGCACTGCAGCGTGCTGGTAGCGATCACCGCCTGATCCGGCTCACCAGTCTTCCTTGACCGCCAGCACCGCGGCCTGGCCGGCGGCGGCGCGCGCGGCCAGCCAGGCGGTGGCCGTGCCGGCCCCTACCGTGGCGACGCACAGCAGCGCCAGCCGGCCGGCCGGCACCAGCAATTCCATCGTCCAGTGGAAGCTCTGCGGGTTCACCACATGGACCAGCACGACGCTGACGACCAGGCCCAGCGCCAGGCCGGCGACGGACCCGGCAGCCGTCCACGCCAGGCCCTCGGCCGCCACCAGACGCAGGATCTGCGCGCGCGTCAGGCCCAGATGCACCAGCAGGCCGAACTCCTTGCGCCGCGCCAGCACCTGCGCGCTGAAGTTGGCCGCCACGCCGAACAGCCCGATCGCGATTGCGACCGCCTGCAGCCAGTAGGTCACTGCAAAGCTGCGGTCGAAGATGCGCAGCGACACCGCCCGTATCTCGCCGGCGCTCGCGAACTCCAGCACCGCCGCCCCGGCACGTTCGCGGGCCAGTGCCCGCACCGCGTCCTGCAGGCGGGCCGGATCGGCGCCGGGAGCCAGCCACAGCGCCAGGTCGTTGCTGCGCGCGTCGCCGCTCAGGCGCTCGAAGTCGCGCTGCTCGATCGCGACGGTACCGGTCTGCCGGGCATAGTCGCGCCAGACGCCGGCCACGAAGAAGCGTGCGCCGCGGCCGGTGAATGCCGTCTGCAGAGGCGCGAACTCCGTGCCGACGCGCGCGCCGTACAGATCGACCATCGCCTCGCTGACATAGATCGGGACCGTCCCGGCGGGCGCCGTCACGGTATCGCCCACCAGCGGCAGCGACCGGGCCGGATCGCCGATCGGGCGCGCCAGCAGCACGACGGCGCCCTTGGCCGGATCCAGCGTCAGCTGTGTCGTGCGCTGCGTCTGCAGCGTCTGTACCTCGGGCAGCCGCCCCACGGCCTGCACGAAGTCGGGCGGCAGGAAGGCGGTGTCGCCGGTGCCGGTGCTGATCGCGGTGCGCACGTACAGGTCCGCCGGCAGCACCACGTCCAGCCAGCGCGTGACCGAGCCGCGGAAGCTGGTGACCATCACCGTCAGCGCCACCGACAGGCTCAGCGCGGCGACGACGCCACTGATTGCCACCGCCGCACTGCCGCGCACCCGCCGTGCCCGCTCGATGGCCAGCATCGGCAGCAGCCGGCGCGACAGCCAGGGCGCCAGCCGGTTGTACAGCAGCGCGATCAGCGCCGGCAGCGCGCCGATGCCGCCAATCAGGAACAGCGCGATCGCCACATAGGCGGCCAGCGCCATGCCGCCGACCGGCGGAGCCAGCGCCAGCCCGGCGGCCAGCGCCAGCAGCGCCAGCGGCAGCCAGGGCGTGCGGGCCGCGGGATCCTGCAGCCCCAGCCCCTTGAGCGTCTGGGCCGGTGGCAGGCGCTGCGCGGCGCGTGCCGGCAGCCAGCCGCCGGCCAGCGCGGCCAGCACGCCCAGCAGGCCGTAGGCCAGCGCCGAGAGACCGTCCCACTGCAGCGCCGGCACCATGCCGGTAAAGAAGCCGCCCCCCAGGTCGCCACCGAGCAGGCGCAGCGCCAGCCAGGCCAGCCCGGTGCCCAGCAGGATGCCGGCCAGGCTGCCGGCCACCCCCAGCACCAGGGATTCGGCCAGCACCAGGCGGAGCCGTTCGCGGGCCGACAGGCCCAGCACGCCCAGCAGTGCGAACTGCTGCGCGCGCTTCGCCACGCTCAGCGCGAGCACCGAGAACACCAGGAATGCGCCGGTGAACAGCGCGACCAGCGCCAGCACCGTCAGGTTCACGCGGTAGGCCCGCGACAGGTTGCTGATGCGCTGCTCCGCGTCGCCGGGCTGCGCCAGCGTCAGGCCGGCGTGCCACAGCGGACTGCTGCGCCAGCCGGCCAGCAGCGCATTGCGGTCGGCCCCGGGCACCAGCCGGATGTCGATGCGCGACAGCGCGCCGCCGCGCTGGAACAGGTCCTGCATCGCGCCGATGTCCATCACGGCCAGCGCCGCACCCGGCGCGGCCACGCGGCCGGCGACCCGCACATCCAGCCACTGCAGCCCCTGCTGCAGCCGCAGCGTATCGGGCGGCCCGCCCTCGGAGCCGAGCGCCTGCGCGGCCGCGGCATTCAGGTAGACCGTGCCCGGGGCGAACAGGTCGAAGCGGCCGCCGCCGCGCGTGGGCTGCGGCATCAGGGCCGGCGCCAGGCGGCCCACCAGCAGCGCGTCCACGCCGACGATGCGCAGCGTGACGCGGCGCTGCGCGCGGTCCAGCGCGTAGGTGCCCAGCTCCAGCACCGGCGAGGCCAGCGCCACCTGCGGGTCGGTCGCGATGCGGGCATAGAGCGCTTCGTCCAGCGGCCCCTGCGCGGCGCGCAGTTCCAGGTCCGGCTGGCCGTTGACCGAGCGCACCGCCTGCGAGAACTCGCTGAGTGCGGACGCATTGATCAGCGCGACCGAGAACGCCAGCGCGACGCCCAGCATCACCGCCACCACCGCCGACGCATTGCGCCAGGGGTGGTGCCGCAGTTCCTGCCAGGAGAAGGTTTTCAAGAGCGCGAGCACGAGCCAGTATATTGAGCGGCTCCACAAGAACCACAACGGGAAAATCAACCATGTCTGACCTTCCGACCTTTGCCGATGTCGTGGCCGCCGCGGGCCGGCTGCAGGGGCATGCCCATGCCACACCGGTGCTGCGCTCCGCGACGCTGGACGCGCGCCTGGGCGCCGAAGTCTTCTTCAAGTGCGAGAACTTCCAGCGCATGGGCGCCTTCAAGTTCCGCGGAGCCTTCAATGCGCTGTCGCGCTTCGATGCTGCGCAGCGCCGGGCCGGCGTGATCGCGTTCTCCAGCGGCAACCATGCCCAGGCGGTCGCGCTGTCGGCGCGCCTGCTGGGCCTGCCGGCGCTGATCCTGATGCCGCAGGACGCACCGCAGGCCAAGATCGCGGCCACCCGCGGCTATGGCGCCGAGGTGGTGCTGTTCGACCGTTTCCAGCAGGACCGGGAGCAGCTCGGGCGCACGCTGGCGGCCGAGCGCGGCATGACACTGATTCCGCCGTTCGACCATCCGGACGTGGTGGCCGGGCAGGGCACGGTGGCCAAGGAGCTGTTCGAGCAGACCGGCGCGCTGGACGACCTGTTCGTCTGCATGGGCGGAGGCGGGCTGCTCAGCGGCTGCGCGTTGTCCGCCCGCGCGCTGTCGCCGGGCTGCCGCGTCATCGGCGTCGAGCCGGAGGCGGGCAACGACGGCCAGCAGTCCTTCCGCAGCGGCAGCATCGTGCGGATCCCGACGCCGCGCACGATCGCCGATGGCGCGCAGACGCAGGCCCTGAGCCCGCTGACCTTCGGCATCATCCGGCGCGACGTGCAGGACATCCTGACCGCCACGGATGCGCAGCTGGTGGAATGCATGCGCTTCTTCGCAGAACGCATGAAGCTGGTCGTGGAGCCGACCGGCTGTCTGGCGCTGGCCGGCGCGCTGCATGGCGGCCTGGACCTGCGCGGGCGCCGCGTCGGCGTGGTCATCAGCGGCGGCAACGTCGACCTGCAGCATTACGGTCGGCTGCTGGCGGAGGGCGTCTGATGCGCCGTTGCGCCGGGCTGCTGCTGGCGGTCTGGCTCGCGCTGGCCGCGCCGGTGCAGGCGCAACCGCAGTCGCAGCCGCTGGACATCGGCAGCGATCCTGCACTGCTGGCGCGCGCCGCACTGGGGTCCGATCCGGGCTCCGCCAGCGTCGCGGTGCTGCGCGGCGATCAGCTGCGGGTGGCCACGGTGCAGCGGCCGGCCGCCGACGCCGCGCCGCAGGTGGCGGGCGCCGGCCCGGCGGAGCTCGCTCCGCTGTACGAGATCGGCTCCATCAGCAAGGTCTTCACCGGGCTGCTGCTGGCGCAGGCGGTCGAGCGCGGCGAACTGTCGCTGTCCGACACGCTGGGCCAGCGGCTGCAGGGCAAGGTGGCCTTCGCGTCCGCCGCAGTCGCGGGCATCACGCTGGAGCAGCTCGTCACGCACCGGTCCTGTCTGCCACGGCAGTTCGGCGGTGTGCGCACCGGCGCAGCAGTCGTCGAGCAGATCCGGCTGGCCGATCGTGCGGCGCTGTGGGCGGCGCTGGCCGCGCAGACATTGGCACGCAACGCGCCGTGCCCGGCGCTCTACAGCAACTACGGCCTGGCAGTGCTGGCGGAATTGCTCGCCGAACACTACGGCCGACCCTGGTCGGAGCTGGTGCGCGATCGCATCACCGGCCCGCTGGGCCTGCAGGACATGCAGCTGCCGCTGGCCGAACAGCGCGCCCGGCTGATGCCGCCATTCGACGGGCGCCGCCCGGCCGTGGCCTGGGAGATGCAGGCCTTTGCCGGGGCCGGGGGCCTGCGTTCGAGCGCGCAGGATCTGGCGCGCTTCGGCCGCGCGCTGGTGCAGGGCCGCAATGGGCCGCTGGGAGCGGCCGCCGAGCGGCTGGTGACGCCGCTGGCCGCCTACCGCGGCGGACAGATCGGCTACGCGGTGTTCATCGACGGCCCGCCGCAGCGGCGCACCTGGTCGCACGACGGCCTGACCGGTGGCTACCGTGCACAGATGACGATCTATCCGGATTCGGCCGAAGTGCTGGTCATGCTGGCGGCGAACTGGCAGGCGCCGCTGTCGGCGGTCAACACACGGCTGGCCGCGTTGCGCTACCCGGCGCAGGGCACGCCGATCACCGCCGATCCGCAGCGCCTGGCCGAGCAGGCCGGTGTGTACCGGATCGATCCGGAAACGGTGCTGGTGTGCGTGGTCCACGAGGGCACGCTGTACGTGCGTGCGACCCGGGGTGGTTTCCGCGCCTATCTGCCGGTGGCAGCGGATACCTACATCCGCCCGGCCGGAGGGGCCACGCTGCGCTTCCTGCGCGACGGCGACCGCGTCGAGTCGGTGGAACTGGCGCAATACGGCCGCACGCTGGGCGCGACCCGCAGCGCCGAACCGCCGCCGCAGCAGGCGGTGCTCGTGGCCGGCGCCGCGGCGGACTTCGTCGGGCGTTACCAGGTCAACCGGCTGTTCCGTGCACCGATCGAGTTCGACGTGCAGGAACAGGACGGTCAGCTGGTCGTGCGATCGTCGGCGGTCGCGGTGCAGCCGGTGTTCCCGGTGGCTGGCCGGCCAGACCGGTTCCATTACGAGAGTCCGAATGCGCAACTGCAGTTCGAGCGGGATGCCGCCGGCCGGGTGGTGGCGCTGGTGCTGCACGAGAACGGCGAGCTGCGCGCGGTGCGCGTGCCTGCATCGCCCTGACCCCGGGGTCGGTTTGACCTGCCTCAAGGGCCGCGCGGGGCGGCTCTTGAATCGCTGGATTCCCCTTGCATATCGGATCAGAATGGCACGCGGGAGTGCCATCGTTCAACCACCTTGCAAGGAGTGAAACCATGAGTGCCCTGATCCACCGTGGCGGCCTGTTCGACGACATCTTTCGCGACATCGCGCCCGGTTTCTATGTCAAGCCGCTGCACGGCGAGCCGCTGCCGGCGCCGGAGAAGATCAAGGTCGACGTGAAGGAGACCGAGAAGCACTACACCGTGCTGGCCGAGGTGCCCGGCGTCTCCAAGGAGGACATCCACGTCTCGCTGGACGGCAACATCGTCACGCTGCGTGCCGAGGTCAAGCAGCTCGACGCGCAGACGCAGGACGAGAAGGTGCTGCGCAGCGAGCGCTACTACGGTGCGGTGTCCCGCAGCTTCCAGCTGCCGATGGAGATCGACCAGGCCCAGGCCCGGGCGCGCTACGACAACGGCGTGCTGACGCTGACGCTGCCCAAGAAGCTCACCGGGGGCTCCCAGCGCCTGGTCATCGACTGAGCCGCCAGGGTCTTTCTTGCGCGGGTGCGAAATGCGCCCGTACAATCCGCGCATCACCGGGGGTGTCGGACCTGATCACCAGATCGGGCCCGTCTGAGAAATACCCCACTCACCTGATCTGGGTCATGCCAGCGTAGGGAGCGTGATGAGATGGATCCGTCGCCTTGCCGCGCATCCGTTTTTTCATGTGTCCCGCAGCGGGCACATTGAAAGGACGGACACGATGCAACGACGGATTTTTTCATGGGGCGCAGCGATGCTGCTGGGCGCCTCGATCACCACCACGGCGCTGCCGGCCGCGGCGCAGGAACTGCGCGTGCTGGTGCACGGCTCCTTCTCGCTGCCCAAGCCGCTGCTCGCACAGTTCGAGTCGCAGGCGGGCGTGAAGCTCAGCATCCTGAAGGGTGGCGACGCCGCCGAGATGCTGAACAAGCTGATCCTGACGCGCGCGCAGCCGATCGCCGATGTCGTGTTCGGCATCGACAACGCGCTGTCCGCCAAGGCGCAGGGTGCCGACCTGCTGGAACCCTATGCCGGCCCGGCGGCGCAGCGCGCGACGCCGGTCGCGCTGTCCGGCGCGCTGGTGCCTGTCGACTATGGCTACGTCACGCTGAACTACGACCGGGCCTGGTTCGCCCGTACGGGGCTCGCCCTGCCGCGCAGTCTGGAGGATCTGGCGCAGCCGGCCTACCGCAACCTGCTGGCGGTGCAGAATCCGGCCACTTCCAGCCCGGGGCATGCCTTCCTGCTGGCGACGATTGCCGGCCTCGGTGAGCCGGCCGCCTTCGAATGGTGGGCGCGCATGCGGGCCAACGGCCTGAAGGTCACGAAGGGCTGGAGCGAGGCCTACTACACCGAGTTCACGCGCAATGGCGGCAGCCGCCCGCTGGTGGTGAGCTACGCGACCAGCCCGGCAGCCGAGGTCTTCTACAGCAAGGAAAAGATCACCGAGCCGCCGACCGGCAGCCTGGCCCTGAAGGGGGGCGTGTTCCGGCAAGTCGAGGGCGTGGCGCTGGTGCGCGGCGGCCAGCAGCGCGAGGCGGCGCAGCGCTTCATCGAGTTCCTGCGCAGCGCACCGGTGCAGGAGGCGCTGCAGACCAGCATGTGGATGTACCCGGCAGAGCCGCGCACGCCGCAGCCCGACGTGATGCGCCATGCCGCCGAGCCAACGGCGTTCGACGCGCTGCCGCAGGAGACGATCGCCGCCCGCGGCGCCGACTGGGTCGCGCAATGGACCCGGGTGGTGCTGAAGTAGGCCGGCAGGCCCGGAGCCCATGGGCGTGAGGGGCGGCACGCGCCGCACCGGCCTGCTGCTGGCAGCGCTTCCGGCACTGTTCCTGCTCGGGATGGTGGTCGCGCCGCTGCTGCGGCTGGCGTTGGAGGCCTGGCAGGCGCTCGACAGTGCTGCGGTGCTGGAGCGCCTGCAGGACACCTATCTGCAGCGGCGCCTCGGATGGACGCTGCTGCAGGCGCTGGCCACCTGCCTGCTGGCGCTGCTCATCGGCGTGCCGGTGGCCTGGGTGCTGGCGCGGCGGGCCTTCCCCGGCCGCGCGCTGGTGCTGCAACTGCTGACACTGCCCTTCGTGGTGCCCACGCTGGTGGCCGCGATGGGCGTGCTGGCGCTGGCCGGGCCGCGCGGCTGGAGTGCGGCCTGGTGGGGCCTGCACGGGCAGGACACGCCCTGGCTGCTGCTGTACGGCAACCTGTTCTTCAACCTGTGCATCGTCGTGCGGGCCGCGGCGGAGGGCCTGGGCCGCGTCAGCGCGGCACGGCTGGCCGCGGCGCGCACGCTGGGCGCCACGCCCTGGCGCGCGTTCTGGCGCATCGAGTGGCCGGCGCTGCTGCCCTGGCTGGGCTCGGCGCTGTGCCTGGTGTTCCTGTACGCGTTCTCCGGCTTCGGGCTGGCGCTGGTGCTCGGCGGTCAGGCCTACGCGACGATCGAGGTCGAGATCTACACGCTGGTGGCCCATGAGCTGCAGCTGGCCACAGCCGGACTGCTGGCGCTGCTGGTGCTGCTGCTGACCGGGCTGGTGGTCCTGGTTCATGCCCGCTTCGAGCGGCAGCTGGCCACGCCGGCCCGCGCGGATGCGGTGCCGCGCAGTCTGCCGCGCGGATGGCAGGGCCGGACGGCCGTCGTGCTGGCGCTGGCCACGCTGGGGCTGGTGTGTGCGGCGCCGATCCTGGCGATCCTGCTGCAGGTGGCCGCCGCCGGCAGCGCAGCCTGGGCGGTGCTGCTGGAGCCGCAGACGCTGCTGGCGCTGTGGAACACCGTGCGCTTCACGTTGCTGGCGCTGGTGCTGGCCACGCTGCTGGGCGTGACGCATGCGCTGGCGGCGCGCCGCTCCACCGCGCTGCGGGCGGCCGCTTTCCTGCCCTTCGTCGTGTCGCCGGTCACGGTGGCCTTCGGGTTGCTGCTGCTGTACCCGGCCTGGTCGGCCAGCCTGCCGCTGCTGCTGGCGGCCTACGCGCTGCTGGCCTATCCGTTCGTCGCCAATGCGCTCGGCGCGGCGCTCGATGCGCTGCCGGCCGGCGTGCTGCAGGTGGCGCGCACGCTGGGGGCATCGCCCGCGCGCGTGTTCTGGCGCGTCACGCTGCCGCTGGTGCAGCCGGCCCTGCGGCGCGGCATGGCGTTTGCCGCGGCCACGGCGCTGGGCGAGTTCGCCGTCACGCTGTTCCTGTCCCGGCCGGAATGGAGCACGCTGTCCACGCTGATCTACGAGCGGCTCGGGCGACCGGGTGCGGCGAACCGCGACGAGGCCCTGGTGCTGGCGGCACTGCTGGTGCTGCTGGCCTGGCTGGTGTTCGTGCTGATCGACGGGCCAGGGCGCGACCGCCGCAGTGCGCCCGCCGACGGAGGCCTGGATGCTTGAACTGCAGGCGATCCACAAGCGCCTGCCGGATCCGTCCGGCGGCCACTGGGTGCTGGCTGCCGGGCTGGACCTGCAGGTGGCTCCGGGCGAGACGGTGGCGGTGCTGGGGCCCTCCGGCAGCGGCAAGAGCACGCTGCTGAAGATGATCGCGGGCCTGGAGCCACCGGATGCCGGCCGGCTGCTGTTCGCCGGGCAGGACCTGGCCGGCGTGCCGCCGGAGCGCCGCGGCTTTGCGCTGATGTTCCAGGACTTCGCGCTGTTCCCGCACCTGGACGTGCAGGACAACGTGGCCTTCGGGCTGGTCGAGCAGGGCCTGCGCCGGCGCACGGCGCGCGAGCGCGCCGTCGCGCTGCTGGCGGTCTTCGGGCTGCAGGGCCATGCCCGCCAGCGCACCTGGCGCTTGTCCGGCGGCGAGCAGCAGCGCGTCGCGCTGGCCCGGGCCCTGATCACGGCGCCCCGGCTGCTGCTGCTGGACGAGCCGTTCTCGGCGCTGGATGCCGCGCTGCGCACCAGCCTGCGCGAGGAGTTCGCGCAGCGGATCGCGGCGGCCGGCACCACCGCGGTGCTGGTGACGCATGACGAAGCCGAGGCCCGCGCGATGGCGCAGCGCGGATTCCGGCTGCAGGGTGGCCGCCTGGAGCCGCTGTGGGAGGGCACCCGGCCGTCCGGATAGCGAGGACCTGGGGTGCGTGCGGCCGGGCTGCAGGCGCACGTAACCCCTTTGCAGGCCGTCCCGAGGCGCGGGACAGCCGCCCGGACCGCAGCCTGCCGCGGCCCAGGTGGCTGGTATCCTCGGCGCGCATGTCCGCGCACCGTGTCTCCGACCTTCTGCGACAGCGCGACTTCATGCGCCTGTGGACGGCCCGACTGGCCGGCACCACCGGCAACCAGATGCTGATGGTCGCGATCGGCTGGCAGATGTACGACCTGACCGGCAGCGCCTGGGACCTCGGCCTGGTCGGCCTGTACCAGTTCCTGCCGGCCCTGCTTTTCACGCTGGTGGCCGGTGAGGCGGCCGACCGGCTGCACCGCGGCCGCATCGTCGCGGCGTGCATCCTGGTGCAGGCGGTCGTCGCACTGGCGCTGGTGGCCGCGACGCGCGGCTGGGCCCAGCCGCAGCCCTGGATATCGCGGGAGCTGCTGCTGCTGGTCTCGGTGCTGCTGGGCCTGACCCGGGCGTTCCAGATGCCGGCGCTGCAGGCCCTGACGCCCTCGCTGCTGCCACCGGCCATGCTGTCACGCGGCCTGGCCTTCAGCTCGGCCGGCACGCAGACCGCGGTGATCGGAGGGCCGGCGCTGGGCGGCATGGTGTTTGTCGGCGGTGCCAGTGCGGTCTATGCGCTGTGCACGCTCGTGTTCCTGGTCGCCATGGGGCTGGTGCTGCGGTTGCGCTACCGGCCCGATCCGGCGCCGCTGGAGCCGCGCAGCCTGCGCACGCTGCTGGCCGGCGTGTCCTTCGTCTGGCGCCAGAAGGTGCTGCTGGGCGCGATCTCGCTGGATCTGTTCGCGGTGCTGCTGGGCGGCGCGACCGCGCTGCTGCCGATGTTCGCGCGCGACATCCTGCATGTCGGCCCGCTCGGGCTGGGGCTGCTGCGCGGTGCGCCGGCCATCGGCGCGCTGCTGATGTCCGGCCTGCTGACCCGTTGGCCGCTGCGCCACCGGGTCGGGCGCACGCTGCTGCTGTCGGTGGCGCTGTACGGCGTGTGCATGGTGCTGTTCGGGCTGTCGGAGGTGTTCTGGTGGTCGATGCTGCTGCTGGGCGTCTCGGGCGCGGCGGACACCGTCAGCGTCGTCGTGCGCCAGACGCTGGTGCAGATCGAGACGCCGGACGCGATGCGCGGCCGGGTCAGCGCGGTCAACTCGGTGTTCATCGGCGCCAGCAACCAGCTTGGCGAGTTCGAGTCCGGGGTCACCGCGGAGTGGCTCGGGCCGGTCGGCTCGGTCGTGCTCGGCGGCATCGGCACGGTACTGGTCGCGGCGGCCTGGGTGCGGCTGTTTCCGCGGCTGGCCCGGCGCGACCGGCTGGAGCCGGCGGTCCCGGGTCAGTAGGTCGTGTCCCGGTCCAGGTAGTGGCGGGCCGGCAGGTCGATCAGGAATACCGCGCCGCCATCCGGACTATTGGTCGCGCTGATGTGGCCTTCGTGTGCAGCCAGGATCTTGCGGCAGATCGCCAGCCCCAGCCCGGTGCCGCCCGAGCCGTCCTTGCTGGCGCTGGACTGCACGAAGGCCTCGAAGATCGACTCCAGTTCGGCCGGCGGAATTCCGGCGCCGTGGTCGCGCACCGAGATGTGGATGCGCTCGTCGACCGTCACCTGGCCGTGCACCTCGATGCTGGACCCCAGCGGCGAGAACTTGATCGCGTTGGCCAGCACATTGCGGATCACCTGCGCGAAGCGCACCGGATCCACCTTGGCCACCAGCGCGGTGTCGCCGAGCTCGGACACCAGATGCAGGTGCCGCGCGGCCAGCAGCGGTGCCAGCTCCCGGGCCACCGAGCCCACCAGGCCCCGCAGGTCGGCGCGCTCCAGCGTGATCGCGCCCACCGAGCTCTCGATCTTGGACACGTCGAGCAGGTCGTTCACCAGCGCCAGCATCCGCGTGCCGGAGCCATGGATGTCGGTGAACATCGCATGCAGCTTGGGATGCTGCGCGCCGCGCATGATGCCCAGTTCGGAGAACCCGAGGATCGACTGAAGCGGCGTGCGCAGCTCGTGGCTGATGTTGGCGATGAACTCCGACTTCGCGCGGGAGGCTTCCTCCGCCGCATCCCGGGCCACGCGGGTGGCGCGCTCCGCCTCCCGGAACTCGCTGACGTCCATCATGATGCTCAGCAGCTGGGCCTCGGACTCGCTGCCGCGCACGACGACCTTGGTGACGATCACGTCGCGCCGGCTGCCGTCGCGGTGCTTCACCTTGGCCTCGTAGCTCAGCTTGCCGCCGCTGCGCCAGAGCTCCGCATCCCGCTCCGCATGCAGCGTCGCGTCGGCTGCCGACATGAAGGAGGCGCCACGCAGGCCGATCACGCGGTCGCGCGTCTGGCCCATGAAGTCCTCCCAGGCGCGGTTCACCGTGGTGTAGCGGCCGGCGGTGTCGAAGGTGGCCACCGGCAGCGGGCTGCTCTCCAGCAGCTGCGCGACGAAGGCCAGCTGGTGCTGCAGGGCCTGCTCGGCGGCAAAGCGCTCGGTCACGTCGACCGCGCTGCCCGCAAAGCCGGTGATGGTCTGGCCGCTGAGCAGCGGCACGACGGTGAAGTCGAAGCGGTA
>JAEUOX010000144.1 GCA_016790475.1 Rhodoferax sp.
CTTGACGTAATCGCGGGTTTCCGCAAAAGGGACGTTCTCCGCCCAGATGGCGCCTTCCAGGATCGGGCCGTTGCGCCAGATGCGGGAGCGCCCGGGGCCGGCGTTGTAGGCCGCCGCGGCCAGCGGCAGCGAGCCGGTGAATTCCTCGAGCACCAGCTTCAGGTAGCCGGTGCCGATCGCGATGTTGGTGTCCCGGTCGTTGATCTGGGCCGGCGTGAAGCTGGTGAGCCCGATCTTCTTGGCCGTCCAGCGCGCGGTGGCGGGCATCACCTGCATCAGCCCAGAAGCGCCGACGGTCGAGCGGGCATCGGTGACGAAGCGGCTTTCCTGGCGGATCAGGCCGTAGACGGTGGCCGGATCGAGCTGGATCGACGTCGCACGGCGCACCACCGCGTCGCGGTGCGGCATCGGGAAGCGTTGCTCGACGTCGATCAGGCTGCGCGTGCGCTCGCTGGTGTTGATGCAGCGGTCCCACACCTCGCGCTGACAGGCGCGGTCCGCGGCCGCCAACAGGGCGCGGTCGTCCATGCCGCCCTTGTCATGCAGGCTGATGCTGTAGTTCCATTCGCGCACGCCTTCGCTGCGCAGCCCGATCTGGATCGCATGCAGTGCGCGGCTGAGGCCGGCATGGGTCCGGGCGGCCTCGCGTTCCTCGGCCGTGAGCGGGGCGGGCCGCTCCGGCGTGACGATCGGGCGGCCGAGGTCTTCCAGCGCCAGCTGCTCATAGAAGCCGCGGACGCCGGCAATGCTCTCCAGCAGCCGGGTGGCCTCCTGGCGGTCGGCCTCGTTGCGCCCGGGAGCCAGCAGGGCGCGCGCACGCCAGTAGGTCCAGGCCGGATCGCGCCGGGCTGCCTCCGGCATCGCGCCGATCGCCTCCAGCACCAGCGGCCACTGGCCGGCCCGCAACGCGGCGCGCGCCTTCCAGGCCAGATGGTCCTCGTGCATGAACTTGTCCTGGCCGTTCTCGAACCAGCCCAGCGCGGCGTCGGACAGCCGCTGCGCGGCCCGCTTGCCGATGACGCCCCAGACCCAGCTGCGCTCCTCCTGCGTGAGCTGGGTCTTCCAGCGCAGCTTGTTCATCTCGACGGCGGCCAGCGCCGGGTCCTCGGTGGCGAGCCGGATCAGCGCCAGCGTGACCAGCTCCTTGGTGCGCGGCAGCAGCGCGGTGAGCTTCTCGTCCAGGTAGCGGCCGGGGTGGGTGTAGATCGTGCCGGCCTTGGCGGCCCAGTCCGGGTTCAGCAGCGCGATGGCCTGCGTGACGATGCGCTGGCGGTCGTTCTCCATGCCAAGGCGCGCACGCTGCCAGACCGCCTGCGGCTTCATGCGGCCGGCCTTGATCTGCTGTTCGGCGGCCGCGACGCAGGCGTCGTCCGCGTCGCGCTGCGCGAACCAGAGCTCCTGCACCTGGGCGGCGATATCGGTGCTGCCGGCAGGGGACTCTGCCATCAGCGCATAACAGCGCACCGAGCGGTCGTCGTTCATGCGGAACTTGGGCAGCTCGGCGTTGAAGGCCGCCCAGTCGCGGCGCTGCCCCAGCATCAGCAGCCAGTCGTTGCGCAGGCGGTCTTCCTGGTAGGTGCCGGCGAGCCGGCGCAGGGCGTCCTGGATCTCGCTGGCCGGGGCCTCGTCGAGCCGGGCGCGCAGTTCCCAGTAGACACCCCAGGGCTCGAGCAAATGGCCGCGCAGCTGCGGCAGCAGCGCGGCCAGCCGCTTGCGGTCGGCCTTCTTGAAGGCCTCGGCCATTTCGAGTGCAGCCTCGTCGCCGCGGGCGCTGTCCCGGACCTGCGCCTGGCTGCGGCCCGACGGGCCGAGCACCAGGGCCAGACACAGCGCGATCGATGTCAAAATGGACGCGAACTGCATGTGGGGATTATGGACAACTCCGACGACCCGAAGACCCTGGAAAAGAAAGCCCTTCGCAAGGCGCTGATCGAGCAGCGCATGCAGATGCCCGACCGGGCCGAGCGTTCCAATTACCTGCAGGATGTCATGCGCATCTGGCTGGTCGGCCGGCCGGAAACCGTGATCGGCGCCTACTGGCCGATCAAGGGCGAGTTCGACCCCTTGCCCGCCTTGCACCGCTGGAAGGAAGACGGCGAACTGCTCGACCAGCCGCAGCGCCGACGCATCGGTCTGCCGGTGGTCGACAAGGTCCACAAGACGCTGGTGTTCCATGCCTGGTACCCCGGCTGCCGGATGGAGGAAGACGCCTACGGCATCCCGAAGCCGAAGGACACCGAGGTGATCGTGCCGACGCTGCTGTTCGTCGCCTGTGTCGGCTACGGCCCGGGCGGCTACCGGCTGGGCTATGGCGGCGGCTTCTACGACCGCACGCTGGCCACGCTGCAGCCCAAGCCCTTCACGGTCGGCCTGGGCTTCACGCACGGCTTCGTGCCGGATTTCGAACCCCAGGCGCACGACGTGCCGCTGGACGCGATCCTCAACGAGAACGGCGCGGTCTGGCCGGTTTGAGGCGCCCCTGCGCTGCGGGGGGCCGGGTCAGCGCGGCGTGCGCCGACGGGCGCGCGTGGCGGGCGGCCCCGCCGGCGTTCCGGACGAGGCCGACGGTCCGGCTGGCGCGTCCGCCTCGCCGAGCGCGACCCGCGTGATCGCCGCCTGGGCCTGCAGCCACTGGCAGAACGCCACGATCTCCGGCCGCTCCGCCGCCCGCGGCCCGACCATGAGCCAATAGACCAGCGGCGAATCCATCCGCATGCCGGGCAGCACCTCGACGAGGTCACCGCTGGCCAGGCTGTCAGCCACCAGCGGAACCCGTGCCAATGCCACGCCCTGGCCGGTCAGCGCGGCCTGCGCGATCTGGTGCGCGTAGTTGAAGTAGAGCCAGCGCTTGGGCTCCAGCGTCTGCAGCTGGTAGGCGTCCAGCCAGCGGCGCCAGGCCAGGAACTGCAGGCTCTGCGTCCGGTGGCCGTCGCTGGCCTCGATCAATGCGAAGTTCGCCAGGTCCGCCCCTTTGCGCAGCGGCGGCCCGCTGCGGATCAGCCAGGGGCTGGCCACCGGCGTCAACTGCTCGCCGAACAGCCGGACCGCGGTCGACGGCACGGCGCCCACCGGCGCATAGCGCAGCGCGATGTCGACATCCGCCGTGTCCAGGTCCACCCGCACGTCGCTGGCATCGATGCGCAGGTCGATGTCCGGGTGCGCGCTCTGGAAGGCCTCCAGCCGCGGGATCAGCCACATCGACGCGAAGGACGCCCAGGTGGTGATGGCCACGCTGCGCCGGCCGGCGCTGCGCCGCACCATCCGCACCGCGGCATCGAGCCGCTCCAGGGCGGGCACCACCGCGCGCAGCAACTGCCCGCCGGCGCTGGTGAGCTCCACCGCCCGCGTGTGCCGCAGGAACAGCGGAACGCCGATCTCGTCTTCCATCGCCTGGATCTGGCGGCTGACCGCGCTCTGCGTCAGCGCAAGCTCCTCGGAGGCGGCGCGGAAGTTCAGGTGCCGCGCCACGGCCTCGAAGGCCCGCAGGTGGCCGACGGCGATCGGGCGGGTGCGCAAGTGGTTCTCCGATGGGGGCATGGGAAGGGTCCTCCGCGAGTTGGTGATTGATGCGCAGTGCGAATGAATAGTTTAGTGTGATTTCATTGGACCGCTGGCTCTGCCTGCAGGAAGATGAGGGCCTCAGATGTTCAACAGGAGTCGGTCATGGTTCTCCGCAATGCGCTCAACTTTCAACAATCGCCGCTCGGCGGCATGCTGCCCGAGTACTGGAAGCTGGTGCCGGACCGCGCGGTGACCCTGTGCCCGGACGGGGCCGGCGTGTTGGAGGTTTCTCAGGGGCGGGTCTGGGTCACCACGCAGGGGCCGCACCAGGGGCCGGCCAATGACTGGGGTGACCGGGTGTTGCGCCGCGGCGAACAACTCCACCTGGCGCCCGGGCAGCAGGTGGTCCTGGAGGCCTATGGCGAGGCGGTCAACGAAGCGGCCTTCTTCCACTGGGAGCCGGCCGGAGCTGCACCATCGCGTGCGCCGGCCGTGGGCTGGTTGCGGTGGTTGCGGCTCGGTGCGGCCCGGGCGGGCGAACTGCTGCTGTGGCTGGTGCCCGGGCGCGGACGGGTGCTGTCCGCGTTGGAGAGCAATCAGCCCTGAGAACGGCGCCGCGGGGCGGCCGCCTTGCGCGTTGCGCCGGCTGCCGTCTTGCGCGCTGCGGCCTTCTTCGCCGGCGGCCTGCGAGGCTTCGGCGGCGGCAGTGCGGCGCGTGCGGCCAGCGCACTCTGCCAGGCGAGCCGGGCCCAGGGGGCCATCGCATCCGGCGCATCCATCGCCTCGTCCGGCGGGCAGTAGTAGTTCATGCTGCGGTCCACCAACTGGTCCCCCTGGCGCATCGGGTAGGTGAAGCGGGCACAGCCGGCGGCTTCGAACTGCGCCCGGGTGTCCGCGTCGGCCTTGAGCCACAGACGGTCGCCCTGGCCGAGATCCGCCACGATCGCCACCGTGAGGCCGTCAACGCTCAGGCCCCAGCCGCCGAACATCCGGCGCGCGCGCAGCGGGCCGAGGCAGGCGAGCAGTTCGCAGCAGAAGTCGGCGAAGGCGGAGGAGACGGCCATGGGCGCAGTGTAGTCCGCGTTGGCACGCGTCCCGGGCCTTGATCTCCGGCATGTCTCGCGCGCTTCTCTGCATTCGTGTTGCAAGCGTATGCAATGTCGCTAGAATCGCGCCGGATCGGCGGGCCCAGCCTGCTGCGCGTCCGCATCGCTTCAAGGATTCCATGCTTACCGACACCGAGAACCTCGCCAACAAGCAGGCCGTCTGGTCTGCACTGAATGCCATCGCCGGCACGGGCGCATCCAGCCTGGACACCTGCCTGCGCCGGATCTACCACCCCGATGCGCAATGGCGTGGTTCCCACCCCTGGAACGAACTCCGGGGCGTTGACGCGATCCGCGCAGGATTCTGGGAGCCGCTCGGCCAGGCGTTTCCCGATCTGGAGCGCCGTGACGCCATCGTGATGGGCGGGGGCTACGAAGGGCGCGTTTACGTCGGGATGGTCGGTCATCTGGTCGGCACCTTCCGGGGCCCCTGGCTGGGCCTTCCGCCGACCGGTCAGGTGCTGTACCTGCGCTACGGCGAATTCCATCAGATGGTCGATGGCCGGATCGTGCAGAGCTCGGTACTGCTGGATGTGCTGGACGCGATCCGGCAGGCCGGGCACTGGCCGCTGGCGCCCAGCCGGGGCCAGGAGGGGGCCTGGGCCGGGCCGCTGGCCGGCGACGGATTGCTGTTCTCGCCCCAGGATGCTGCGGAGTCCGCGCGCAGCCTGGCGCTGACCCTGGCCATGCAGGCGTCCCTGGGCGCCTATGACGACACACAAGGTGGCGGACGTGAGGGCTTGCTCACCATGCCGCAGAAGCAATACTGGCACCCGAAGATGATGTGGTACGGGCCCAGCGGCATCGGCACGACCCGGGGGCTGGAAGGCTTCGTCGACCACCACCAGCTGCCGTTTCGCATCGCGTTCCCGCGCAACCCGCACCAGGCCCAGCCGGCCGGCATGGGCAAGCACGGCGGCAGCCACTACGTGCGCATCGGCGACGGGCGCTATTCGGCGACCGGCGGCTGGCCGAGCCGCCACATGATGCACCTGGGCGGCGGCTGGCTCGGCCAGGGCCCGACCGGGCGTCCGATCACGATGCGGGTGATGGACTTCTACCGCGCCGACGAGGGCCTGATTCGCGAGAACTGGGTGCCGATCGACATCCTCGATGTGCTGCTGCAGATGGACGTCGACGTGCTGGCCCGCGTGCGCACCCGCATGGGGCGCCGCGCACCCTTCTGAACTCCGGGAAACTACCTAGGACAGTTGTCTGTCGTGCTGCTATATTTCGCCGCATTGCATACGTATGCAGTCAATTTTGACCTCCAGCAAGACATTCTGACCAGACGCAGGAAAGCATGATCCGCTACCTCAAGAAGGGCCGTGATGCCCAGGGCCGGGCCGACGACGATGCGCAGGTACGCGCCACGGTCGAGGGCATCCTGAAAGACATCGAACAGCGCGGTGACGCCGCCGTGCGCGACTACAGCCGCAAGTTCGATCGCTGGGACCCAGCCAGCTTCTCGCTGTCGCAGGGCGAGATCGAGGCGGCCATCAAGAAGCTCTCGGCGCGGGAGATCGAGGACATCCGCTTCGCCCAGGCACAGATCCGCCACTTCGCGCAGATCCAGCGCGACAGCATGCGCGACGTCGAGGTCGAGACCCTGCCCGGCGTCGTGCTGGGCCACCGCCACATTCCGGTCAACGC
>JAEUOX010000173.1 GCA_016790475.1 Rhodoferax sp.
CGTGCTGGGCGCAGCGGTCGATGCCAGCAGCGCGCAGATCACCGGCGGCCCGGCCGGCAGCATCGGCAACGGCGTCAAGGTCGAGATCGTCGGCACCGTGCGCAACGGCGTGCTGGAGGCCTCGCGGGTCGCCATCCGGCATGTGCCCGGGACCGGCGGACCGGTGTCCTACTCGCTGGAGGGCACGATCGGCGCGTTCGTGTCGAGCGGGAACTTCCGGGTCCAGGGCAACCGGGTCGATGCCAGTGGCGGTGGCGTCGTGTTCGTCGGCGGGACGGCCGGCAACCTGGCGAACGCGGTGCGCGTGCGGATCGCCGGCTCGGCGGTCAGCAATGGGGTGCTGCTGGCGGATACGGTGACGTTCCTGCCCTGACGGAGTCCGGCCGCTGGCGGGCCGCCCGGACCTTGGGCTCCCGCGACGCGGGGGTCAGACCGACGCGACGGCGGCCCCGTTCGCCTGCGCCACCGCGCGGAACGCTGCGCTGACACGCCCGTCCCGCGCGACGGCCTGCCAGAAACGCACCGCCAGAGCCCGGGCCTGCGGCCACACGCTCAGCGTGTCCGGCGTGGGGCGCGGCAGGCGGGCGGCGAAGTCGCGGGGGACCAGTTCACCGGCCACCGGCGCGTACAGCATCGGCAGCATGTCGTAGGCCGGCGCCAGCTGCCAGCGATGATCGCGCAGCAGCAGCGAGATGTTGCCGTGGTGCCGGTCGGTGTTGGCGATCAGCGTGCCGAAAGCGTCCAGCAGGTACAGCGTCTGCACGTCTGCCGGGCTCAGGCGCTCCGGCCCGGCCTGGTCAGAGCGCCGGGCCGTGTCGACCCAGTTCGTCCCCTGCCCGATGTACTGGCGGTCGTAGACCTCCAGCGACACCATGCCCACGCGCCCGCCCTGCGGCGTGCGGTCGAACCGGCGGCTCTCCAGGAAGACGCGGCCACCGGCCTCGACCAACTCGGTGTGCGCGGCGTCCACATTCCCCGCCGCCAGCGTCTGCAGCGCGAGCGCCTCGCAGACCAGCAGGTCCCGCCAGCGTTGCGCGACCGCGCCGTCTCCCGGCGGGGAGAATTTGACCAGCACCGCATGCCCTCCGCGAACCGCGCTGAACTTCGGCTGCTCGCCGCCGGCGCTGGAGCCCTCCAGGGCCTGCCCGAGCGCCTGCTGCGCGAGGGCCGGGTAGTGCGCCGCCGGATCCTCCACCACCGGGGCGCGCGTACGCAGCGGCACCGGCAACTGCTGGAAGCGCTCGAACGCGGTGCTGCCGACGACCAGATTGCCGGGCAGATCCTCTCCGGCGTGAACCAGCGCCTTCAGGATGTGGTCGTCGCTCCAGTGCTGCAGGTTCGCCGGCAACTGCAGCCCGCCATGGGCGGCCGCAAAGCCCCGGCCGAGAAAGCCCTGGGGGCGCATGTCATACAGGAACCAGGGCAGGCTGTCGTGGAAGGCGCTGCGGCCATGCACCGTGTCGGCCTCCTCCATCCAGAAGCCGCCGCCCGCCAGCGGAACCAGCGTGCCGAAGCGCTGCAGTTCGCCCTGGGCCGTGACCGCGTGGATCGGGACTTGGCGGCCGACCCCGTCGACCTCGCGCGGCAGCAGGTAGCGCCGGGCCCGCGCCGCACCCACGGCCATCAACAGCCCGCTAGCCACACGCGGCGCCAGCAGCCGGGACAACGTGGGCTGACTGACGCCCAGGCGATGTTGCAGCGCGGCCGCGCCGGCCTGCCCGCCGAGGCTGCGCAGTGCCTGCAACAAGGCGGTTTCGGTGACTTCCGACGATCGCACGGCCATTGAATGAATAAATTATTGAATGAATACTGACAAGTCATTCTGAAGCAGTTTCTGTTTCCCATCAATGATTTATTGCCAACCACCTCCAGTCGATCCGCATCCATCCGGATTCCGTGAATGGAAACCGCGCGCTCCAACCAGCGGCGCCAGCTGCCAGCGCAGCCCCGTCGCTGCAACCCCTGCCCGCGCAGACTCCGCTATGCTGCACCCACCATGCAGCACCTCTTCGTCTACGGGTCCCTGAAGCAGGGTTATGCCAATGCACACGTGAACACCGGCCGGCCCGTCGCCGGGCGCTTTCGCACCCGCGAGCCGTTCGTGCTGTGCCTGCATGGCGCCGGCGAAGTGCCCTGCCTGCTGTCGCCCTCCGGAGAGGGGCACCAGGTGTTTGGCGAGTTGTACGAAGTTGCACCTGAGGACCTGGAGCGCATGGACCTGCTGGAGCGTGTGGGTGACCCGGACGGCTACGAGCGGCTGGACATCGACATCGAGCGGATCGACACCACCACGCCGACGCTCTACCCGGCACAGGCCTACCTGAAGCGCGCATCGCGGGTGCCCCTGGCGGACCGGCGCACCGGAGCGCTGCATGAATATTTGCCGGAACATGCTGCGCGCTTCCATTGGGTCGGGCGCAGTGCACCGGCGTCGCCGACACCGACGCCCGCTGCCGACTCGCTGCAGAACCTGGCCCAGGCCCTGGACCAGTTTGCCCGGGAGCGCGACTGGCAGCAGTTCCATGCGCCCAAGAACCTGGCTTCCGCGCTGGTGGTGGAGGCCGGCGAACTGCTCGAACACTTCATGTGGATGCCGGAGGCGCAGAGCCGGCAGCTCGATGCCGAGAAACGTGAGGCCGTGGGTGCGGAGATCGCCGACGTGCTGCTCTATCTGGTGCAACTCG
>JAEUOX010000274.1 GCA_016790475.1 Rhodoferax sp.
GCCCGAGGCCTACAAGCAGATGGTGGTGGACAGCTCGGTCGACGACCTGATCGTCAGCTCCGGCATCACCGGCACACCGGCCAGCTGGCTCAAGCCCTCGCTGGTGGCGAACGGGCTGGATCCGGCCAACATGCCGGACGCACCCGGCCGCAAATACGACAGCAACCAGCCCCTGGTCGGCAAGAAGTGGACCGAGGTCTGGGCCGCTGGCCAGGGCGTCGGTGCCAGCAAGGCGATCGAACCGGTCGCGCAGGTTGTCGAACAGCTCACCCGAGAGTATGCGCAGGCCCGCGCCCGCATGCAGCAACTGCCCTGGATGGCTTGAAAGGAGAACCCGATGTCTAACCCTGTTTATGTACTTGGCGGCTACCAGACCGATTTCGCCAAGGTCTGGTCGCGCAATGGCCAGGATATCTCCGACATGACCCGCGAATCCACGCTGGGCACGCTGGCTGCCTGCCAGCTCGAGCCGGCGCAGATCGAGAGCATCCATGTCGGCAATGCGTTTGGCGAGATCCAGCGCCAGCAGGCCCATCTGGGCGCGATGGTCGCGCAGATGGTGCCCGAGCTCTGGGGCGTGCCGGCGATGCGCCACGAGGGTGCCTGTGCCTCGTCGTCGCTGGGCATCCTGAGCGCGATGGCCGAGATCGAGGCCGGCCGCTACGACTGCGTGCTGGTGCTGGGCGTCGAGGAGTTCAAGAACGTGCCGGGCGACATCGCGTCGCAGAACCAGAACGCCGCCGCCTGGCAAGGCCATGAAGGCATCGACTGCAAGTTCATGTGGCCGGCGGTGTTCGGCCTGCTGGCGCAGGAGTACGACCGCCGCTACGGGCTGGACCGGCGCTACCTGAACCGCATCGCCGAGATCAACTACACGAATGCCAAGCGCAACCCGCTGGCGCAGACGCGCAAGTGGAACCATGACCCGCTGGCCTTCACCGACGACGACGAGGCCAACCCGGTCATCGAGCCCGGCACCCGCCGCCAGGACTGCGGGCAGATCACCGACGGCGCCTGCGGCGTCGTGCTGGCCTCGGCCCGCTTCGCGCAGGAGCATGCGCGCCGCCACGGCCACGGCCTGGAGAAGCTGGCCCGCATCGCCGGCTGGGGGCACCGCAATGCCGGCCTGCGCCTGAAGGACAAGATCGAGCGCAGCGCCGGCGCGGACTATGTGTTCCCGCATCTGCGCCAGGCCCTGGAGGACACATGGCGCCGCGCCGGCGTGCCGGGCGTGCAGGCGATGGATGGCATCGAAACCCACGACTGCTTCACGACGACCGAGTACATGGCGATCGACCACCTCGGCCTCACCCCCCCCGGCCAGAGCTGGCAGGCCGTCGAGGACGGCCGCATCGCACCGGGCGGCAGCTGTCCGATCAACATGAGCGGCGGCCTGATCGGCTGCGGCCATCCGGTCGGCGCCACCGGCACCCGGCTGCTGCTCGATGCGGCGCGCCAGGTCACCGGCCAGGCCGGCGAATGCCAGATCGACGGCGCGCGGCGCCTGCAGACGCTCAACATCGGCGGCTCCTGCGCCACGGTGGTGAGCTTCGTGGTGGATCGCCAGGACTGAACTCCGTGCCGGGCCGCTTTGCGCCGGGCTTCACGCCCGACCTGGACAGCACGCGCGACGCGATCGCCAGCAGCACGCTCAGCCACGGGCTGATGGTGCTGGGCGACCGCTGGACGACCGCGGTGCTGATGGGGGCCTTCACCGGCGTACGGCGTTTCGAGGACTGGCAGGTGCAGCTGGGCATCCCGCGCTCCACGCTGACGGACCGTCTCAAGAAGCTCGTGGCGCTGGGCCTGCTGCGCCAGACCGCCTACCAGCAGCGGCCCCAGCGCTTCGCCTACCGGCTCACCCAGGAGGGCCTGAAGCTCTACGACCATGTGCTGATGATCTGGGTGTGGGAGAAGCGTTGGGGCAGCCGCAAGGGCGCGCTGCCGGCCAAGCTGACCCACCGGCCCTGCGGCCACCATTTCGTGCCGGTGCTGAGCTGCTCCGCCTGCGGCGAGAAGGCCGGCATGAATGACCTGCAGCTGAGCTTCAAGGTGAACCAGACGCTGCTGGAGGCAGCCCGCAATGCCCCTCGCTCGTCGCGCGTGGCCGCGTACGACGGCACCGACATGGGCCTGGGTCTGCGGGTGGACCGCTGGTCCCTGCTGATCGTCAACGCGGTGATCCTGGGCTGCCACTACTTCGACCAGATCGCCCATGTGCTGGGCATCGCCAGCAGCGTGCTGTCGCGCCGCCTGAGCGGCATGGTCGAGGCCGGCCTGCTGATCTGCCAGCAGGATCTCAACGATGCCCGGCGCAACATCTACCGGCTGACCCCGTCCAGCCGGGACCTGTTCGCCTACCTGGTGTGTTTCTCGACCTGGGCCGCGCGCGACTACCTGCGCCAGCCCAGCTCGATCCGGCCGATCCACAAGGATTGCGGCCGCCCGTTCGTGCCCCAGGTCATCTGCAGCGCCTGCAGCGACCCCGTCAAACCCTGGGACGTGTCGTTCGACCCGCCCGCCAAGACCCCTGCCACTGCCTGAAGGAGACAGCACCATGCCCACCGAAGTCATCCGCCGTGTACCGAGCGACATCGTCCCTGGCGACCACCCGTACCTGCGGGGCGCCTGGACGCCGCTGCACGAGGAAGTCAATGCCACCGACATGCGCGTGCTCGAAGGGCGCATTCCGACCGACATCGATGGCGTTTACCTGCGCAACACGCAGAACCCGGTGTACCAGGCGATCGGCCGCTACCACCCGTTCGACGGGGACGGCATGATCCACATGATCCACTTCAAGGACGGCCGCGCCAGCTACCGCAACCGCTTCGTCGACACCAAGGGCCTGCGGGCCGAACAGGAAGCCGGCCGGCGGCTGTGGGCCGGCCTGATGGAGGACCCGCGGCTCTCCGCCCGGCCCGGCTGGGGCGCGCACGGCTCGATCAAGGACGCCTCCAGCACCGACGTGGTGGTCCATGCCGGGCGGGCGCTGACGGCCTACTACCAGTGCGGCGAGGGCTACCGGATGGATCCGTTCACGCTGGAGCAGCAGGGCATCCCGCCCTGGTCGCCGCTGGACGGGATCTCGGCCCACATGAAGGTCGACGAGGCCACCGGCGAGCTGCTGTTCTTCAACTACTCCAAGCATGCGCCCTACATGCACTACGGCGTCGTCGACCGGAACGACCGGCTGGTGCACTACGTGCCGATCCCGCTGCCCGGCCCGCGGCTGCCGCACGACATGGCGTTCACCGAGCACTACGCGATCCTCAACGACTTTCCGCTGTACTGGGATCCGGAGCTGCTCAAGCAGGGCAAGCATGTGGTCAAGTTCCATGCCGACCAGCCCTCGCGCTTCGCGATCATCCCGCGGCGCGGGCAGACCCGCGAGATCCGCTGGTTCGAGGCCGCCCCGACCTTCGTGCTGCACTGGCTCAACGCCTACGAGGAGGGCGACGAGATCGTGCTGGACGGCTACTTCGAGGACGAGCCGGAGCCGAAGAACTTCGACGGCGCGCCCCAGGGCTACGAGCGCATGATGTCCTACCTGGACCAGTACAAGATGGGCACGCACCTGCACCGCTGGCGCTTCAACCTGAAGACCGGCAAGACCACCGAGCAGCGGCTGGACAACCGGATCCTGGAGTTCGGCATGTTCAACCAGCGCTATGCCACGAAGCCCTACCGCTATGCGTACAGCGCCGTGCAGGTGCCCGGCTGGTTCCTGTTCCACGGCTATGTCAAGCACGACCTGCAGACCGGCGAGTCCTGGGAGATCCGCCTGCCGGAGGGGCAGTTCGCCAGCGAGGCCCCGTTCGCGCCGCGGGTGAACGCGAAGGACGAGGATGACGGCTACCTGGTGACCTTCATCACGAACGAGAACACCCAGCGCTCGGAGGCGCTGCTGATCGACTGCAAGCGCTTCGCCGACGGGCCGGTGTGCCGCATCGAGCTGCCGCACAAGCTGTGCAGCGGCACCCACTCCTGCTGGGCCAACGGCGCCGACATCCGCGACGGCCTGCTGCGTGCACCGCAATGAGAACCGCGCTCGCATCGGTGGCCGCCCTGCTGTGGGTGGTCTGGGTCTTCGCGCTGCTGGTGTTCCGCCGGCGGCCGGAGCTGCGGGTCGGTACGCCCCGCGAGTTCGTCTATCCGGTGGCCGCGCTGGTCATCGGGCTGCTGTGGCTGGTCAGCACCAAGGCCCTGCCGGGGTCCTGGTTCCTGGCGCTGTACATGCGCGCCGGCGTGATTGCCGGCGTACTGCTCACCGCGGTCTGGCTGCTGAGCCTGGCCAAGCGCGACACCGGCATCATGGATGTGTTCTATCCGCTGGCGGCGGCGGTGCCGGTCGTCGTGCTGATCGCGCAGCGCGGCACCTGGTCGCCCCATGAGATCCTGACGGTCGCGCTGGTCAGCCTGTGGAGCCTGCGCATGTCGCTGCACATCGGCACCCGCAATGCCGGCCATGCGGAAGACGGCCGTTATGCCGCCTGGCGGCGCCGCTTCGGTCCGCACTGGTGGTGGTGGAGCTTCTTCCAGGTCTTCGTGATGCAGGGCGTGACGGTCTGGCTGTGGTCCATCGGCCTGATCGCGGCGGTCGCCGTCGGGCCGCAGGATCTGGGCTGGCAGCATGCGCTCGCGGTTGTGCTGTTCACGGTCGGCTACGTCTTCCAGGTCGGCGGCGACCTGCAGCTGGAGCGCTTCAAGAAGGCCCGGACCGACCGCAGCCAGGTGCTGGACACCGGCCTGTGGAGCCTGTCGCGGCACCCCAACTACTTCGGCGAGTCGGTGATCTGGTGGAGCTTCGGCGCCCTGGGCCTGGTGCACCCCTGGGGCTGGATGGCGCTGATCTGTCCGGCCTACGTGACCTGGTTCATGAGCGCGGGCTCCGCGACACCGATGCAGGAGCGCTACCTGGCCAAGACCAAGCCGGCCTACGCGGACTACATGCGGCGGGTGCCGGCGTTCTTCCCCTGGGGCAAGCCCCAATGACGGCGGGCACCGACCTGCGGGGCCGTTGTGCGATCGTGACCGGCGCCGGCAAGGGCCTGGGCCGCGCCTACGCGCTGCACCTGGCCGCCTGCGGGGCCCGGGTGCTGGTGAACAACCGGCGCCACCCGGGCGAGGCGGACGCCGACACCTCGGCGGCACAGACGGTCGCCGCCATCCGCGCGGCCGGTGGCACGGCCGAGGCGAACTGGAGCGACGTGACCGATCCGGACAGCGGCCAGGCGATGGTGCGCCAGGCCATTGAACAGCTCGGCGGGCTGCACATCGTCGTCGCCAATGCCGGTGTGGATACGCCGACCGCCTTCCACAAGCAGTCGATGGCGGACTTCCGCGCGATCTTCGACACCAGCTTCTTCGGCAATCTGCATCTGGCCCATGCCGCCTGGCCGCACCTGATGCAGCAGCGCCAGGGCCGCATGGTGCTCACCGCGTCCAGTGCCGGCCTGCATGCGAACCACGGGCAATCCGCGTATTCCGCGGCCAAGGCCGCAGTGATCGGGCTGATGCGCGCGCTGGCGATCGAGGGCCGCAAGCACGGTGTGCGGGTCAACGTGATCGCGCCCTACGGCTACTCGCAGATGACGGCGCCCTACATGCCGCCGGACATGGCCCGCAGCTTCGATCCGGCGCTGGTTGCGCCCTTGGTCGGCTGGCTGTGCAGCGACGCCTGCGACGTGTCCGGCGAGGTGCTGGTCAGCGGCGCCGGCCTGGTGCGCCGGGCTGCGGTCGGCGAAAGCGACGCGCTGGCGCTGTCCGGCCGCGCCGTGGGCGACGTGGTCCACGGCCTGCAGGGATCGGCCCTGCAGCATTACGGCAGCGCCAACGACTCCTTCGCGCGGTTCCTGCAGGAACTGGCGCATTCGAATCCCCCCCTCTCCCAGGAATGAACCCCATGCAGCACGCCTACATTGCAGACGCCGTCCGTACGCCCCGCGGCAAGGGCAACGACAAGGGCAGCCTGAAATCTGTCAAGCCCGCCGTGCTGCTGTCGCAGGCGCTGCGCGCGTTGGCGCAGCGCACCGGGGTGGACACCGGCCGCGTCAACGACGCCGTTTTCGGCTGCGTCACGCAGACGGCCGACCAGGGCGCCAGCGTCGGCACGCTGGCGCTGCCGCTGGCCGGCTGGGCCGACACCGTGTCGGCCGTCACGATCAACCGCTACTGCGCGTCGGGCCTGTCGGCCACCAACTTCGCCGCGATGCAGGCGCTGCTGGGGGACACGCTGGCCGTGGGCGGCGGTGTCGAGATGATGTCCCGCGTGCCGATGGGCAGCGACCAGGGACCGCTGACGCATGACCCGGAGCTCCAGGGCCTGGCGCACATCGTTCCGATCGGCATCGCGGCCGACGCGATCGCCACGCAGCGCGGCTACACGCGCGAGATGCTCGACACCTATGCGGCCCAATCCCAGCAGCGGGCCGCCGCAGCGGCGGCCCGCGGGTCCGCTCCTTCGATGGTGCCGGTGCGCGGCGCCGACGACCAGATCCTGCTGGACCGGGACGAAAACATCCGGCCCGCCACCACCGTGCAGACGCTGGCCACGATGCAGCCCGCCTTTGCGGCCTGGGGCGCCAAGGGCGGCGATGCCGGGTTCGACGCACAACTGTGCCGCCGCTACCAGATGACCGCGATCGACCATGTGCACCACGCCGGCAATTCCCCGGCGATGGCGGATGCGGCGGCCGCGGTGCTGGTCGGCTCCGAGCGTGCGCTGCAGGCGGCCGGGTTGCAGCCGCGCGCGCGCATCCTGGGCATGGCCGACACCGGGTCCGACCGGACGCTGGCCCTGACCGGCACGGTGGATGCCGCACGGCTGGCACTGGCACGCGCCGGCAAGACCGCGCAGGACATGGACCTGTTCGAGATCAACGAAGGCTTCGCCGCGATGGCGCTGCACTTCATGCAGGACATGCAGGTCGGGCACGACCGCGTCAACGTCAATGGCGGCGCGATCGCGATCGGCCACGCGATGGGCTGCACCGGTGCGGCGCTGGTCAGTGTGCTGCTGGACGAACTCGCGCACCGGGAGGCCCGGCTGGGCTGCATCGCGATCTGCGGCGCGGCCGGCGTGGCCAGTGCGATGGTGATCGAGCGATTGCGGTAAACCCGCTCCGGACTTACCCCTAGAGTGTCACCCATTTCACTTTCACAACGAGACTTGTTTGCTAGAGTCTGAATCCGGAGACAAACCCCATGCCAGCACCCCATCTGTCCTTGGCCCGCAGGGCCCGCCCCGCATGAGCCAGGAACTCGCTCAGGTCGCGCAGCTGGCGATCAACGGCATGGCCATCGGCGCGATCTACGCGCTGGTCGCGCTGGGACTGGTGCTGACCTACAAGGCTACCGAGGTGCTGAACTTCGCGCATGGCGACGTGCTGATGGCCTCCAGCTTCGTCGGCTGGGGCCTGATCGTCGGCCTGGGCTGGCCGTTCTGGCTGGCCGCGCTGGCCACGGTCGTGCTGGCAGCCGCGCTGAGCTGGCTGATCGACGCACGGGTGATGCGCCTGATCGTCGGTCAGCCGCAGTTTGCCGGCGTGATGCTGACGATCGCGATCGCCTTCATGCTGCGCGGGCTGGTCAGCATGTCCTTCGGTCCGGAGTCGCGCAACTACCCCACGCCGTGGTCGGGCCAGAAGACGCAGATCGCCGGCATCGTGATCGCCGACCTGAGCCTGGTCATCGTGGCCGCCGCCTTGCTGATCACGCTGGTGCTGTTCTGGTTCCTGCGCAAGACGGCGCTCGGCGTGGCCATCCAGGCCGCCTCGCAGAACCAGCTGGCCGCCTACCTCAGCGGCATCCGGGTCAAGCGCGTCACCTCGCTGGTCTGGGCCATCGCAGGCGCCATTGCGGCCGTCTGCGGTCTGCTGCTGGCGCCGATCGCGCTGGTGGACATCGGCCTGTGGATCGTCGTGCTGAAGGCGCTGGCCGCCGTCGTTCTGGGCGGCTTCGGCAGCGTGCCGGGGGCCATCCTCGGCGGGCTGCTGCTGGGCATCATCGAACAGTTCTCCGGCGTGTACCTGCCGGACGGCTTCAAGGACGCGATGGCCTACCTGGTACTGATCGGCGTGCTGATCCTGTGGCCGCGCGGGCTGCTGGGCGAAGCCCACGGACGCCGGGTCTGAGCGGGTTCGGCACGATGCGTTTCCACTACGACACCTCCTACCGCGACGGACAGGCCCTGTTGCGCTACCCCGCCGGGCGCATCGCCTACGCAATGCTGCTTCTGGCGCTGCTGGCCGTGCCCTGGGTGCTACCCAAGTACTACGTCGGCGAGATGGGCTACCTGTTCATCATGTGCATCGCCAGCCTCGGGCTGATGACGCTGGTGGGTTACACGGGCCAAGTCTCGCTGGGGCACTCCGCCTTCATCGCGATCGGTGCCTATGCCGAAACCTGGATGCTCAGCAAGGGCGTGCCCTTCGGGCCGTCGCTGCTGCTGGCGGCCGCACTCACCGGCGGCATCGGCCTGGTGATCGGCCTGCCGGCCATCCGCGTATCGGGTCTGTACCTGGCGATGGTGACGCTGGCCTTCGCGATCCTGACCGAGCACACCATCGGCCACTGGAAGAGCGTCACCGGCGGCTTCAACGGCCTGAGTGTCGACAACCCGGTGCTGGCCGGCTTCGACCTGGGTGGCCTCAAGCCCTTCTACTACCTGTGCCTGGGCGTGCTGGTGCTGGTGCTGGCCGGGCTCACCAACCTGATGCGCTCCAAGACCGGCCGGGCCTTCATGGGCGTGCGCGACTCGGAAGCCGCCGCCTACAGCCTGGGCATCTGGGTGGCCGGCTACAAGGTGCTGGCCTTCGTGATCTCGGCGATGGTCACCGGGCTGGCTGGCGCGCTGCTGGCACACCATGTGCGCTTCCTGACGCCCGAGGGCTTCGGCCTGATCCTGTCGCTGGAACTGGTGCTGATGGTCACGATCGGTGGCCTCGGCTCGCTGCGGGGCGCGATCCTCGGGGCGGTGCTGATCAGCATGCTGCCGACCTTCATCTCGCGGATCAAGCCGATGCTGCCGGACCAGATCGCCAAGCAGTTCGGCCTGGAGACCTTCGTGTTCGGCCTGGTGCTGGCGCTGTTCGTCTTGTTTGAGCCCAAGGGCCTGAACGGGCGCTGGATCAAGTTCAAGACCTTCCTCGAGACCTTCCCGCTGTACCGCAAGGACATGTTCAAGCGGGGCAAGAGCTACATGAAGTCGGAGCGCTACAAATGAGTGTCTTCGAAGTCAAGGACGTCTCGCTGCGCTTCGGCGGCGTGCAGGCGATCGGCAATGTCAGCTTCAACGTCGAGCAAGGCGAGGTGTTCGCGATCATCGGGCCCAACGGCGCCGGCAAGACCTCGATGCTCAACGTCATCACACGGGTGTTCGACCCGACGTCCGGCAGCGTCGTGTTCGAGGGGCAGGACATCACGCGCCTGCCGCGCCACCAGGTGGTGCACAGCGGCATCGCGCGCACCTTCCAGAACATCGAGCTGTTCGAGGGCGGCACCGTGCTCGACAACCTGCTGCTCGGGCGCCACCGCTTCGACCACGGCAGCTTCTTCGCCCAGTGGCTCTGGACACCGGGCGTGCGCCGGGCCGAAGCCACCTCCCGCGCGCACGTCGAGGACGTCATCGAGCTGCTGGACCTGATGCCCTACCGAAACAGCCCGGTGGCCGGCCTGCCCTATGGCGTGCGCAAGGTGGTCGAGCTGGCCCGTGCGCTGTCCACGCAGCCGCGCCTGCTGCTGCTCGACGAGCCGGCCTCGGGGCTCAACCCGGAGGAAACCCGCGAGCTCGCGTTCTGGATCGACGACATCCAGAAGGACCTCGGCATCACCGTGATCATGGTCGAGCACGACATGTCGCTGGTCTCGGAGGCCGCGGACCGCGTGCTGTGCATGAACATGGGCCAGGTGCTGGCGCTGGGCACGCCGGCGCAGGTGCAGGGTGATCCGGCCGTGATCGCGGCCTACCTGGGAGGCTGACATGGGCACCCCCTCCGACATCGTGCTCGCCGTCAAGAACCTGGAGACCTGGTACGGCCCGGTCAATGCGATCAAGGGCGTGAACCTGGATGTGCAGGCCGGCCACATCGTCGCGGTGCTGGGCGCCAACGGCGCCGGCAAGACCACGCTGCTCAACACCATCGCCGGCGTGATCGACCCGTTCAAGGGCAGCGTCGAGTTCAAGGGCCAGCCGATCCACGGCCAGGACCCGGACCGCGTCGCCCGCGGCGGCGTCGTGCTGGTCCCGGAAGGCCGGCAGGTGTTCCCGTTCCTGTCGGTGCGCGAGAACCTCACGATGGGCACCTTCGCACGCGCCAGCCGCGACGACATCGAGGCCGACATGCAGCGCGTGTTCGGATGGTTCCCGCGCCTGCTGGAACGCCAGCACCAGCATGGCGGGCTGCTGTCCGGTGGCGAGCAGCAGATGCTGGCGATCGGGCGGGCGCTGATGGCCCGGCCGACCGTACTGCTGCTCGACGAGCCCTCGCTGGGCCTGTCGCCGCTGCTGACACGCGAGATCTTCTCGATCGTGCGCCGCATCAACACCGAGCTCGGCACCTCGATCCTGGTCGTCGAGCAGAACGCCGCGATCGCGCTGCAGACCGCCGACGACGGCTACATCATGGAACTCGGCCGTGTCGTGGCCGCCGGCACCTGCGCCGAGCTGATGGCCAAGGACGACGTCAAAGAGTTCTACCTCGGCGGCGCGGGCCATGCCGAGCGCGGCGACGGCCACAAGCAGCGCTGGAAACGGCGCAAGACCTGGAGGTAGCCGACCGATGGCCCCGAACAACGCTCCCCTGCAGGCCTTCGGCTGCGACACGCCCCAGCGGCTGTTCCGTGCGCGCTGCCAGGCCTGGGGCGACGCACCGGCACTGCGCCACAAGCAGAAAGGCATCTGGGCCTCGACGAGCTGGAGCGGCTACTACGCGCAGGCACGCGCCATCGGCCTGGCACTGGCCGGGCTGGGCCTGCGCCGCGGCGACACCATCGCGATCCTGTCCGAGAACCGCCCGGAGTGGCTGGTGGCGGACATGGGCGCGCAGTGCATGGGTTTCATGAGCACCGGCATCTACCCGACCTCCTCGCCGGAGCAGGTGCTGCACATCCTGAACGACGCAGAGGTGCGGGTGCTGTTCGTCGAGAACCAGGAGCAGTACGACAAGGCGATGGCCGTGCGCGGCCAGGCGCCGTCGCTGCAGCGCATCGTCGTGACGCACCTCAAGGGCCTGCGGGGTCTGTCCGACCCGATGGTCAGCACCTACGCCGACTTCCTGGCGCAAGGCCAGACGCTGGCAGCCACGCAGGCCGCGCAGTTCGAGCAGGCGATCGACGCCGGCCGGCCGGAGGACACCGCCTTCCTGGTCTACACCTCCGGCACCACCGGCGCGCCCAAGGGCGCGATGATCGCCAACCGCAACCTGATCTTCCAGATCGGCAGCGTCAGCCAGTACCTGAATCTGCAGCCGCAGGACCGCACGCTGTCCTTCCTGCCGCTGTGCCACATCGCCGAGCGCATGAGCACGGTCTACAACCCGCTGGCGCAGGGGCAGATCGTGCACTTCCCGGAGAACGCCGGCACGGTGTTCAACGATGTGCGGGAGGTGGCGCCGCATGTGATCTTCGGGCCGCCCCGCTTCTGGGAAAAGCTGTACTCCCAGGTCACGCTGTACATGCAGGACGCGATCCCGGCGGCGCGCCGCATCTATGCCCAGGTGCTGGCCGAAGGCGCGGCGCTGGCGCAGGCCCGCCTGGACGGCCAGCCCGTCACCGGCTGGCGCGCGACCCGCTACGCCTGGATGCAGAAGCTCGTGCTGTCGAACCTGCGCAGCTTCCTGGGCCTGCAGAACATCAAGACCGCGATGACCGGCGCGGCGCCGGTCCCGCCGGACCTGCTGCGCTGGTACATGGCGGTGGGCATCGACCTGCTGGAGGCCTTCGGCATGACCGAAACCTGCGGCTTCTGCACCTCGATGCCGCCCGACCGCATCAAGATCGGCACGGCCGGCGTGCGCGCGCAGGGCACCGAGATCCGGCTGGGGGACGACAACGAGGTGCTGGTCCGCGGCCCCAACGTGTTCGCCGGCTACTGGCGGCTGCCCGAGAAGACGCGCGAGACGATCGACGCCGATGGCTGGCTGCATACCGGGGACTGCGGCGAGATCGACGCCGACGGCTACCTGAGCATCAAGGATCGACTGAAGGACATCATCATCACGTCCGGCGGCAAGAACATCACGCCGAGCAACATCGAGAACCACCTGAAGTTCAGCCCCTATGTGTCGGATGCGGTGGTCATCGGCGAAGGCCGCAACTACCTTACCTGCCTGATCATGCTCGACCAGGACAACGTCGCGAAGTTCGCGCAGGACCGCCAGGTGCCCTATACCGACTATGCCAGCATGACGCGCGCACCGGAGGTCGTGGCCCTGATCCGATCCGAGCTCGAGCAGGTGAACACCCGGCTCGCCCGGGTGGAGCAGATCAAGGATTTCCGGATCATCGCGCAGCTGCTGACGGCCGAGGATGACGAACTCACGCCGACGATGAAGCTCAAGCGCAAGGTGGTGGCGAAGAAATACGCCGACGTGATTTCCACGATGTACCGGAGCTGACTTTTCCCGTTTCGGGCTGCGGCCCATTTTCCAAGAAGGAGACTGCCATGTTGAAGAGACTCAAGAACACGCTGCTGGCGGCGCTGCTCGCCACCGGCCTCGCTGCTGGCGCGCAGGCCGCAGGCGTCACGGCCACGGAGATCGTGCTGGGCACGCACCTGGACCTGTCCGGCCCGGTCGCGGCCGGCATGCCCAGCCTGCGCAACGGCATGCAGATGCGCCTGGACGAGGCCAACGAGGCCGGCGGCGTCAATGGCCGCAAGTTCCGGATGGTCGTCGAGGACAACGGCAGCCAGCCCCAGATGGCAGTGCGCGCGATCGACAAGCTGATCCGCAAAGACGAGGTCTTCGCGATCGTCAACCCGTTCGGTTCGGCCACCAACGCCGCCGTCGTGAAGCGTGCCGTCGATGACGGCGTGATCTACTTCTCGCCCTGGGGCGCCTCGTCGATCATCCGCAAGAGCGCCAACGACAGCCCGCTGCTGTTCACGACGACACCCAACTACGACACCATCATGAACACCGGCGTCACCTGGATGCTGGACCAGTTCAAGCCCAAGAAGGTCGGCTACATCTACCAGGAAGGCCCGCTGGGCGTGCTGATGGGTGAAGGC
>JAEUOX010000308.1 GCA_016790475.1 Rhodoferax sp.
GGCAACAGCGAGCAGTCCACCGTGCGGGCGATGGCCGTGCGCGGCAAGATCAAGGACGGCAAGGGCTTCTACGGCTTCACGCTGGCCGAGCCGGACACCGCCTGGCGCAAGTTCGTGGGCGCGCTGACGGAAGGCGTCACCCATGAAGACCTGGACAACGCAACGCGCTTCCTGAAAGACGACTGACGCGCGTCAGCGGCCAGCCACACGCTCCAGCAGCGCCCGAACGAACTTCGACGGCACCGCATAGCTGATGCCAGAGGGTTGGCTGAGCGCCGACTCCCGCGTGTTCTTGAGCAGCACCATGTTCACGACACCGAGCACCGCGCCGGTCTCGGCGTCGAACAAGGGCCCGCCGCTGTTGCCCGGGTAGGCCGTCGCATCCAGCTGGAACAGGTCGAAGCTGCCGGCCCGGGCCGCCCGGATCGCCGCATCCGTCAGGCTGCGGGCATTGGCCGCTGGCAACTGGGCCGGCGTGATCGCCGACACGATGCCGCGGTGCGTCACTGGCGAGAAACCCAGCGTACCGCCGATCGGGAAGCCCATGAAGGCGACGGCCTGGCCTTCGCGGACCTGATCGGAATCGCCCAACTCCAGGGCAGGCAAGGGCGGGCCCTCTACGCGCAGCACCGCCAGGTCGTGTTGCTGGTCGGTCTCCAGCACCGTGGCCTGCCGCAGGCTGAAGTCCCGGCCCGGGCCCTTGAGCACCTGGACCATCAGCGACACCTCCGGGGTGGCCTCCGAGGCGGGTGGCAGCACATGAAAGTTGGTCACGACCCAGTTGCCGCTTCCGGCGACGAAACCGGTGCCCCGCAAGCGAAACCGGGGAGCATCTGTCGGCCTCAAGGTGCCGACGATCGCGATCGACGGCTTGACACGGGCGACAACGTCCGGGAGTGCCGCCCGGACGGGCAGGGCCGGCCAGACCGCCAGCGCACCGGCCTGGATCAGTACGCGCCGTTGCATCCTGTGCCCGCCGATCCGCCGCCGGCGACCCTCACAGGGTCTTCAGCAAGTTCGCTACTTCAGCCTGACGTACAAACTTGTCGCCGAGCTTGGCGAGATCGTCGAGCTCCTTGCGGGCCAGGTCCTTCTTGCCACCCTTGATGTGGATCTTGGCGAGGTTGAGCTTGTACATCGGCTGGCTCGGCGCCTTGCTGATCGCCTTGCTCTGCCACTCCACCGCCTTGGCATAGTCGCCCTTGTCGGAATACAGCCCCGCCAGCGTATCCATGAAGGCCGGCTGGTCGGGGGCGATCTCCACCGCCTTCTGTGCCAACGGGATCGCATCCTTGTTGAGCTTGCCGCTCACCCACGCCAGGTTGTTCATCACGATCGCGTTGTTCGGCTGGACCTTGAGGACGGCCTGGTACTGCTTCTCCGCCTCGGCGAACTCGCTGCGCGTGGTGGCCATGTCACCCAGATGGGTGCGGAAGATCGGATCCGCCGGCTTGTCCTTGAGCCAGGTACCGGCGAACTTCTCGGCCTCGTCTTTCTTGCCGGCCTCCAGCAGTGCGCCATGGGCCTTGACTGCAAGAATCGGGGCCGGTATGACCTTGAGCCCGGCCCGATAGGCATCGGCGGCACCCAACCAGTTCTTCTGGGAGAGCGCAATCTCGCCTTCCAGCAGATAGCCGGTCGGCACTTTCGGGTTCTGCTTCTGAATGTCTCGGGCAACCCGAACCGCTTCATTGATGTTCTTCTCGTC
>JAEUOX010000322.1 GCA_016790475.1 Rhodoferax sp.
GCAGCGGCACCGCGGCAGGCGCCGATCCTGTTCAGCCTGAACTCGTCGATGCTGTATGCCGGCACGGCGCTGGGGGCGGCGGCCGGTGGCCTGGCCAGCGCGGCGTGGGGCCATGCAACGCTGTCCTGGACGGGCGCCTGCTTCGCGCTGCTGGCCGCGCTGAGCTTTGCCGGCATGCGGACCCCGGGCCGCCCCGCGGCATGGCCCCTTTCCGGGCCCCCTTGAAACCGCGCCGGCCGGGCTGCATCTGCTAACCTCGGACCATTCTTCACTTCAACCACGCAGGAGGGCCTCCATGTCTGAATCTCTCGCATCCACCATCAGCGACCAGCAGCAGCTCGTCAGCGACATGAAGTCCGCCATCGCCGACGCGGAGGACATGCTGCACGCCACCGCGGACCAGACCGGCGACAAGGTCGCCAGCATGCGGGCCCGCCTGCAGGAGCGGCTCAAGGGCGCCCGCGCCCGGCTGGCCGACGCTGAGGCCGCGCTGGTCGCCAAGACCCGCGCCGCTGCCCGTGCCACCGACGCCTATGTCCATGAATCGCCGTGGACGGCCATCGGCATCGCCGCCGGTGTCGGCCTGGTGCTGGGCGTGATCCTCGGCCGGCGCTGAGCATCCGCCCGATCGGCCCCGGTCCGCGCGGATGAGCACCTCCCCCGGCCTGTTCGGATCGCTGCAGGCCACGGCGGCCAGCCTGCTGGCCATCGGCCAGACGCGGCTGGCTCTGCTGGCCAACGAACTGGAAACCCAGAAGCTGCAGGCGCTGCGGCTGCTGATGCTCGCGGTCGCGCTGCTGTTCACGGCCGGCCTGGGCATCGTGCTGCTGGTCGTGCTGGCCGCGCTGGCCGCCTGGGAGCAGCGGCTCTGGGTGGTTGGCGGCTGTGCGGCCGTGCTGCTGGGTGCGGCCTGGCTGCTCTACCGTGCCCTGATGCAGGCCCTGCAGAGCCCCGAGCCCGCCTTTTCTGCGACGCTGGCCGAACTCCAGGAAGACATCCGGCAGCTGAAGGCGGCCGGAGGCAGCCATGCAGCAACGCCTGATTGAGCTGGTCGAGCAGCGCGGCCGCTTGCGCGAACGCATTGCGCACCAGCGGCAGGCGCTGGCCCGCGACATCCAGCCGCTGCGGGCCCCGCTGGGCCTGCCGGCGCGCTGGGCCAGCCAGTGGCGGCAGGCCCGCACCTTCGTCACCGACCATCCCTATGTGCTGGGCACGGCCCTGCTCGCCGTCGTCGCGCTGCGCCCGCGCGCGGCCTGGCGCTGGGCCCGGCGCGGTCTGGTGGCCTGGCGCACCTGGCGCAGCGTGCAGAAGTTCGCACCGGGCATCCTGGGCTGGCTGCGCGGCTGGTAGGCGTCAGCGCGTGCCGGTCGCGCGATGGCGCGTCACGTCCAGCGCGCTCACGCCGCTGGCCTGGTTGCCCCAGGCCTGCCGGATGTAGCTGACCACGGCCGCCACCTCCTCATCGCTCAGCAGCATCTGGAACGGCGGCATGCCGAAGGGCCGCGGATTGCCCACGGTGGCCGGCGCATAACCGCCCCGCAGCACCACCTGCACCAGGTTGGCCGCCGGCACCATGCGCACCGCCCGATTGCCCGCCAGCGGCGGATAGGCGCCCGCCACGCCCTGCCCCTGCGCACCGTGGCAGTCGGCGCAATGCGTCCCATAGAGCTGCTCGCCCAGCGCCAGGACCCGGCCCGGCGCGGGCGCGCCGGTGTCGGTGGCCGCCGCCGCCTGCGGCAGGGACTGCAGGTAGGTGGCCATCGCGGCGAGGTCGTCCGGCCGCAGATACTGCGTGCTGTGCAGCACCACCTCGGCCATCGGGCCGAGCGCCGAGCCGCGGGGCGACACGCCGGTCTGCAGCAGTTGCACCACCTGCGCGGTCTCCCAGCCCGCCACGCCGGCCTGGGCCGGGTCGCGCAACGAAGGCGCATACCAGCCCTGCATCGGGATCTGCCCGCCAGACAGGTCCTCGACGCCGGCGTTGGCCCCCAACAGGTTGCGCGCGGCATGGCAGGCATTGCAGTGGCCCAGCCCCTGCACCAGGTAGGCACCGCGGTTCCAGGCCGCGCTTTGCGCGGGCTGCGGCTCGAACACGCCGGCGCGGAAGTACAGCGCCCGCCAGACCGCCAGCGC
>JAEUOX010000378.1 GCA_016790475.1 Rhodoferax sp.
ACGCCCACCAGGCCGACCGACAGCGAGATCTGGGTACCCACCATGATGCGGCTGTAGACGCAGCGGCCGAGACGGTCGGCGCCGAAGAAGAACAGCGGCTGGCGCGCGTTCTCGGAGGCGAACAGGTGGATGTTGGTGCGGAACAGGCCCAGCACCGAGTACTCGTAGCCCTCGGCGAACATCTTCAGGTAGACCTTGCGCTCGCGGTCTTCCTGGTAGATGGAGGCCAGTGTCTGCGGGTCCCGCTTGAGCACGTAGGGATGGATGTAGGGGCGGATCGACCAGCCGCCGTCGGCATGGCTGTCGATGAAGTGCAGCGCCTGCGGCGGATGGAACGCGGTGCGCACGTTCTGCTGTTCCGGGTCGTTGACTGCGAAGAAGCCCGGGATGACGGCCACGATATACAGCAGCACCGTGACGACCAGGCCGGCCATCGCCAGCTGGTGGCGCTTGAACGCCCACCAGACGAGCTGCCATTGGGAGGCGACCGCCATCCGCCCGGAGGCGGGCGCGTCGTTCGTCATCGTGCCGGCCGATGCGGCGGTGGAGGCGGAATCACTCAAGGCGGATACGCGGGTCAACCAGCGCCAGAAGGATGTCGCTGACCAGCGAGCCGAGGACGGTCAGCGCGCAGATCAGCAGGATGAAGGCGCCGGCCAGGTACATGTCCTGGCTCATCAGCGACTGCAGCAGCAGCGGACCGGCGGTGGGCAGGCTCAGCACGATGGCCACGATGATCGAGCCCGACACCAGGTTGGGCAGCAACCAGGCAATCGTCGAGATGAAGGGGTTCAGCGCCAGGCGCAGCGGGTACTTGACCAGCAGCGTGAACTCCGAGAGGCCCTTGGCCCGCGCGGTGGTGACATAGGGCTTGTGCAGCTCGTCGAGCATGTTGGCGCGCATCACCCGGATCAGGCTGGCCGTGCCGGACACGGCCAGGATCACGACCGGGATCCACAGGTGCTGCAGCAGGTCGATGACCTTGTCCACGCTCCAGGGTGCCGTCAGGTACTGCTCCGAGAACAGCCCGCCGACGTTCTGCCCGAAATGCACCGCGGCGATGTACATCAGCACCAGCGCCAGCAGGAAGCTGGGCACGGCCAGCCCCAGGAAGGACAGGCCGGTGACGACATAGTCGGCGATCGAGTACTTCTTGACCGCCGAGAACACGCCCACCGGCAGCGCGATGCCCCAGGTCATCAGCAGCGCCGACACCGTGAGCAGCAGTGTGAGCGCCATGCGCTCCCAGATGAGGTCCCCCACCGGCTGCTGCCACTCGAAGCTCAGGCCGAAGTCGCCGCGGAACGCGATGTTGGAGATCCACTTCCAGTACTGCACCACCATCGGCTGGTCCAGGCCGAAGCGGTTGCGCAGCTCGGCAGCCGTGTTGCGGTCGACCACCTCATTGCTGGCCGCGAGGGTCGCAATGTAGGTGGTGACGTAGTCCCCCGGGGGGAGCTGGATCAGGACGAACGCCAGGAAGCTGATGGCCACCAGGAACGGCAGCATCCACAGCAGCCGCTTGACAATGAACACCAGCATGCGTTGCGTCGATCAGGTACGGGTGAAGAAGAACTGCTGCGGCAGCGCCGGGCCCGGGTTCGGCCAGGACCAGGCGTTCGGGTAGCTCTTGGGTACGTTCTGCAGGTTCGTGCGCGCGATGCCGAAGGAGTTGACCGCCAGGCACACGCCGATCGTCTCGAAGGCCTCGGCGCACTGGTCGAACACCTGCTTCATCAGCTCGCCGCGCTTCTTCATGTCGGCCGTGGCGCGGGCGTCGTCGTAGAGCTTCATGCGGCTCTTCTGGCTGGCGGGCGGTTCCTGGCCGTCCTTGCCGCCGGAGACGTACCACAGCGTCCAGGGGATCGCGTAGCGCGAGCCCTGCGGGTGCTGGGCAAAGTAGTCGCGCGAGTCGAGCATCGGGTCCAGCCCGCCCGGGCCGGGCCAGGTGGCGGCGTCATGGTCGTTGCTGTCGCCACGCGTGTAGTACAGCGCGCGCTCGATCGTGTTGACCTTCATGTCCACGCCGATGTCGGCCCAGTGGCGCTTGATCAGCTCCAGCGAATCCACCGCGTCCGGATACAACGTCGGGATCACGTCGATCGAGAAGAACACCTTCTGGCCGTCCGGGCGCAGGCGGAATTTCTGCGCGTCGCGCTTGTCGTAGCCCAGCTTGTCCAGGATCTCGTTGGCCTGCTTCGGGTCGTAGCTGGTGAACTGGCGCGCAAGCTTCTCGTTGTACCAGGGGTGGCCGGGGCGCGGGCCGGTCTGGTAGGGCTCGGACTGGCCGAGGTAGACCAGATCGATGATCTCCTTGCGGTTGATGCCCAGCGACAGCGCCTGGCGGAACTGCTTGTTGCCGAACATCTCGCGCATCTTCGGGTCCTTGTGCGTGAGGTTCAGGTAGATCTGCACCTGTTGCGCACCGGAGGCGATCAGCTCGATCAGCCGGTAGCCGCCCTTCTGCATGTTCTGCGACAGCGTGGGCTTGTTCTGCAGCGAGTCGATGTGGCGCTCCTGGATGTCGAGCTTGCCGGACAGCGCGTCGAGCATCAGCGACTCGACGTCCTGCGCGATGCTGAAGTTCAGCTGGTCGATGTAGGGCAGCTGCTGGCCGCTCTGGTCGACCTGCCAGAAGTAGGGGTTGCGCTGCATGACGACGCGCGTGACGCCGCCGGAGTAGGCCTCGGTGACGACCCACGGATCCAGCGTCGGCTTCTCGGTGTTGCCCCAGCGCGCCGGGATCTCGATGTCGCCGCACTTGGCGCGGAACATGGCCGCCCAGTCCGTCATGTTGGCGGCCTTGGCCTGCGCCGCCGCATTCGGGTTGTACTTGGGGTGGAACTGGCTGCAGTAGTGCTTCGGGTACAGCGTGGGGTACTGGCCCAGCGGCGTGGCCAGCTGCTCCAGGAACAGCGCATACGGGCTGGCGAAGGTGAACTTGACGGTGGTGTTGTTGACCTTGGTCACCACCGCCGCCTTGTTGGCGATCACCAGCGTGCCGGGGGGCGACTTGAACAGCTCCGGGTTCTTCGCGCAGTCCTCGATCGAGAACACGATGTCGTCCGCGGTGAAGGGCTGGCCGTCGGACCACTTCATGCCCGGGCGCAGCGTGAACGTGAACTCAGTGGAGTTGGCGTTGACGTCCCACTTGGAGGCGACGCAGGGCAGCACCTCGGTGAAGGCCATGTTCCAGCGCACCAGGCCCTGGTTGCCGACCATGCGCAGGATGCCGTTGTGGTCCGCGCTGCCGCGCAGGCCGCGGCGCAGCGAGCCGCCGTACACACCGACCTTCTCGGCCTGGATCACCAGC
>JAEUOX010000390.1 GCA_016790475.1 Rhodoferax sp.
AAGGTGCGCTGGGACGACGGCGCCGCCTGCTTCGTGCCGGGGACCGCGGTCGATGCACAGGCGATGGTCGGTGCCTGCCGTGCCACCTGGACGCTGGCCCGCACGCTGGACGACGCCAGCCGCGCCGGTGCCGCGGCGGCCACGGCCGCCGGTTTCTCCGCCACTGCGCAGATCTGCCGCGTCGAGGAAGCCGTGCAGGAGCCGATCGCGGCCTTCTGGATCGCCGAGACCGGCGAGCCGGTGTCCCGCCGCGCCAAGGCCTTCGTCGACTACCAGAACGACGTGGCCGCCAGCGACATCGAGCTGGCGATCCGCGAGGGCTTCGAGTCGATCGAGCACATCAAGCGCTACACCGCGCTGGGCTTCGGCACCGACCAGGGCAAGCTGGGCAACATCAACGGCATGGCGCTGGCCGCCCGCGCGATGAAGAAGCCGATCGACCAGGTCGGCACCACCACCTTCCGGCCGAACTACCTGCCCATCACCTTCGGCACCTTCGCCGGCCTGGAGCGCGGTGAGCTGTTCGATCCGGCGCGCAAGACCAGCCCGCATCGGCACCATGTGGCTGCCGGCGCGCTGTTCGAGGATGTGGGCATGTGGAAGCGGCCCTGGTACTTCCCGAAGGCCGGTGAGGATCTGCACCAGGCCGTGAACCGCGAATGCCTCGCGGTGCGCAACAGTGTCGGCATGCTGGACGCCTCCACGCTGGGCAAGATCGACATCCAGGGGCCGGATGCCGCGAAGCTGCTGAACTGGATGTACACCAACCCCTGGCTCAAGCTGGAGGTTGGCAAGTGCCGCTACGGCCTGATGCTGGACGAGAACGGCATGGTGTTCGACGACGGCGTCACCGCGCGCCTGGGCGAGAACCATTTCCTGATGACCACCACGACCGGCGGCGCGGCCCGGGTGCTGGGCTGGATGGAGCGCTGGGTGCAGACCGAATGGCCCGACATGCAGGTCTACATGACCAGCGTGACGGACCACTGGTCCACCTTCGCCGTCGCCGGGCCGAAGAGCCGGGACGTGGTGCGCAAGGTCGCACAGGGCGTGGACCTGTCGAACGAGGCCTTCCCGTTCATGAGCTGGCGTGAGGCCACGGTGGCCGGCGTGCCGGCGCGCATCATGCGCATCAGCTTCTCGGGCGAGATGTGCTTCGAAGTGAACGTGCCGTCCAACACCGGCGCGCATGTCTGGCAGGCGCTGATGCAGGCCGGCGCGGAGTTCGGTATCACGCCGTACGGCACCGAGGCGATGCACGTGCTGCGGGCCGAGAAGGGCTACATCATCGTCGGCCAGGATACCGACGGCTCGATCACGCCCTACGACCTGGGCATGGCCGGCATGGTGTCCAAGACCAAGGACTTCCTGGGCCGGCGCTCGCTGACGCGCAGCGACACCGCGCGCAGCGACCGCAAGCAGCTCGTCGGCCTGCTGACCGACGACCCGAATCTGGTGCTGCCGGAGGGCACGCAGCTGACCGACAAGGCGGCCGGCGCGCCGACACCGGTGCCGATGCTGGGCCATGTGACGTCCAGCTACTACAGCCCGACGCTGAAGCGCTCGATCGCGATGGCGGTCGTGCGCTCCGGCCACCAGCGGATGGGCCAGAAGGTCAACGCCGCGCTGGTCGACGGCCGCCACGTGGCGGCCACCGTGACCAGCACTGTCTTCTACGATCCGGAAGGGAAGCAACTCCATGCCTGAAGCGATTCTGAACAGCCCGCTGGCCGAGGTGCTGGCGCAGGGGCCGCGCACCCTGCAGGTGGACGGGCGCACCTGCGTGCTGGGCGAGCGGGCCTTCGACGAGATGTTCAACCTGCGCGGCAGCCCGGACGA
>JAEUOX010000418.1 GCA_016790475.1 Rhodoferax sp.
GATCATCGGGTACCAGTCATAGCGGGCCACCCCGGCACGCTGCAGCGCACCACGGAAGGCCTCGCCCTGCTCCGGCATCACGTTGATGACGAAGCGGTTCGGTGCGTCCGGCGGCGTCGCCTTGCGCCAGCTGCTGATCAGGTCGGTGCGCAGCAGCACCAGCAGCACCAGCGCCAGCAGGCCGACGGCCAGCGCGCTGACCTGCACGACGGCGTAGGCCGGCCGCGCCGAGATCTGCCGGGTCGCCAGCACCAGCCAGCGCGGCGCGGTGCTCTCGTGGACATGCCGGCGCAGCAGCCGGACGGCCACCCAGCTCAGCCCGGCGAACACCAGCACCGCGGCCGCAAACCCGCCCACCGCGATCAGGCCGAGCTGCAGGTCACTGCTGGCGGCGAGCAACAGCGCCGCGAAGCCGGCCACGCCGACTCCCAGCACCACCAGCGATGCCGGCTTCAGGTTGCCGACATCCCGGCGGATCACGCGCAGCGGCGGCACCTGGGCCAGCTGCAGCACCGGCGGCAGCCCGAACGCGAACAGCAGCGTCAGCCCCATGCCCAGCCCGAACGCGACCGGCCACAGGCTGGCAGCCGGCAGCGCCGCCTCCACCAGGCCGGCCAGCAGCAGCACGAAGACATGGTGGACCGCAAAGCCGAGGGCGACACCCAGCGCACTGGCCGCCAGCCCGACCAACGCAAACTCCAGCGTGTAGCTCCAGGCGATCGTGCGCTGGCTCTGGCCGAGCACGCGCAGCATCGCGCAGTCGTCCAGGTGGCGGGCCGCAAAGCCGCGCGCCGCCAGCGCCACGGCGACCGCACTGAGCATCGCGGCCAGCAGCGCGACCAGGTTCAGGAATTTTTCGGCGCGGTCCATCGTCTGGCGCATCTCCGGCCGGCCGGTCTCCAGCGATTCGACCCGCACGCCGCGCACCTCGGGGCGCTCCACCTCGCGGCTGGCCCATTGCGCGAACTGGCGCGTCTGCGCCAGCTCGCCGGCAACCGCGAAGCGGTAGTTCAGCCGGCTGGCCGGCTGCACGAGGCGGGTCCGGTCCAGGTCGGCCTGGTTCAGCAGCACCCGCGGCGAGAAGCTCATGAAGCCGCCGCCCCGGTCCGGCTCCAGCACGATCAGGCGCGTGATGCGCAGCGCGGCCTCGCCCAGCAACAGCGTGTCCCCCACGGCCAGCGACAGGCCGTCGAGCAGTTGCGGATCCACCCAGGCTTCGCCGGGCTGGGGGATGCCCCGCAGGCGCTCGCCGGGTTGCCCGGGCGCTTGCGCGATCGTCAGCTGGCCGCGCAGCGGATAGGCGGCGTCCACGACCTTGAGCGCCACCAGCTTGCTGGCACCGCCGCGGCTGTCCTCGGCGCGCGCCATCGTCGGGAAGGTGATCGCGGTCGAGGTCTGCAGGCCCATGGCCCGGGCCTGGTCCAGGAAGGCCTGCGGCGTCGGGCGGTCACTGGAGACGACCGCATCGCCGCCAAGCAGCTGGCGAGCGTCGCGCTGCAGGCCCCCCTGCAGGCGATCGGCGAAGAAGCCCACCGCGGTCAGCGCGGCCACCGCCAGCGTGACGGCGACGATCAGCAGACGCAGTTCGCCGGAGCGCAGGTCGCGCCACAGGCTGCGCAGACCCAGTTGGACAAAGGAGGCTTGCATCGGGGGCTTTCGGAATCGCGGCACTGTACACAATCAGCGCCGGCCGCAGGCGGCATGGGTGATTGCCGGCCCGGCGGGACGGCAGACGCTCAGACGAGCGCGCCGCTGTTGGCCGCCACCTGGGCCATCCAGGCGGGTTCGCGGGCCAGCGCCATCGCCGCCTCCTGGGTCCGCGACGAACGGTCACCGGGCGGAAACATGAAGCCGACCGGCGTGAGCACCTTCGGGTCGGCCAGCGGCAGCGCCTCCAGCTCGCCATAGCCCCGCACCGCGCCGACCAGGGCGCCCGGCAGCACGCTGCAAACGTCCCCCGCCACGACGCTGAGCGCCAGCGTCAGGATCGAATTGGTCTGGATCACCGGGGTGACGACGACCCGGGCGGCAGCGAAGGCGCCGTCCACCAGCGCGCGGTTATGCATGTCCGGCGTCAGCAGGCACAGCGGCAGCTCGGCCGCCTCGGCCCAGCGCATCGTCTGGCCGAAGCGCAGCCGGCCCGCGCCGGCGGAAGGCGCCCGCCGGACCAGGAAATAGTGCTCCGCGTACTGCGGCAGCGTGCCCAGCCGGATGCCCAGCTCGGCCAGCCGGTCGGTATAGCCCAGACCCAGATCGAGCGACAGGCTCTCCAGGCCGGCCTCGATCTCGGGCGAGCTCAGCGACAGCACCACCGGTGCGATCGACGGGTGACGCGCCTGCAGCCGCGCCGCGAAGCGCGCCGCGATCGGCACCGCCGTGGGAACGACGCCAATCCGCAAGCTGCCGACCGGCCGGTCCCGCGTGCTCTGGAGGTCCTGCTGCAGGCATTCGCGCTCATGCAGCATGCGCCGCGCGCTCGCCAGCACCCGCTGCCCCTCGGGCGTGAAGCCGATGAAGCTGCGCCCGCGGGTCACGATCGCGCAGCCGAACTCCTGCTCGATCGCGCGCAGGGCATTCGACAGCGCCGGCTGCGTGATGTGGCAGGCCTGCGCGGCCCGGCCAAAATGCTTGTGCTCGTCCAGCGCGACCAGGTACTTGAGCGAGCCCAGCAGGTTCATGGTCGGCCCGTCATGCCGCGCAGGGCGGTTCAGGTGTCCTTGGAGATCGTGATCGACGGGAACCGGGACGAGAAGTCCCGGTTCTTCGCCGCGATCGACACCGCGACCTGGCGCGCGACCGCCTTGTAGATGCCGGCGACCTCGCCGTCCGGATCGGCCACAACGGTCGGCTGGCCGCTGTCGGCCTGCTCCCGGATCTGCATGCTCAGCGGCAGCGCGCCGAGGTAGTCCATGCCGTACTCCGCCGCCATCCGGCGCCCGCCATCGGCGCCGAACACATGCTCCGCATGGCCGCACTGGCTGCAGACATGGACCGCCATGTTCTCGACGATGCCCAGGATCGGCACGCCGACCTTCTGGAACATCTTGATGCCCTTGCGCGCATCGAGCAGCGCGATGTCCTGTGGCGTCGTGACGATGACCGCACCGGTCAGCGGCACGCGCTGGCTCAGCGTCAGCTGGATGTCGCCGGTGCCCGGCGGCATGTCGACGATCAGGTAGTCCAGATCCTGCCAGTTCGTCTGGCGCAGCAGCTGCTCGAGCGCCTGCGTCGCCATCGGTCCGCGCCAGATCATGGCCTCGTCGGGTGCGACCAGCAGGCCGATCGACATCAGCTGCACGCCGTGGTTCTGCAGCGGCTCCATCGTCTTGCCGTCGGCGCTCTCCGGCTTGTCCTGCACGCCCAGCATCATCGGGATGCTCGGGCCGTAGATGTCGGCGTCCAGCACGCCCACCCGGGCGCCCTCGGCGGCCAGCGCCAGCGCCAGGTTCACCGCGGTCGTGCTCTTGCCGACGCCACCCTTGCCGGAGGCCACGGCGACGATGTTCTTGACGCCGGGCAGCAGCTGCACGCCGCGCTGCACCGCATGCGGCACGATCTTGACCTGCAGCTGCACCGACACGTTGCCGACACCGGGAATCGCACGGACCGCGTCGATCAGCGTCTGGCGCAGCGCCGGGATCCGGCTGCGGGCCGGGTAGCCCAGCTCCACGTCGAATGCGACGTCACCGCCGTTGATCGCAAGATGGTGCACGGCGCGCGTGCTGACGAAATCACGTCCGGTCTGGGGGTCGACGACGTTCCTGAGCGCGTCGAGCACGCTCTGTTCTGCAACTGCCATGGGATGCTCCTGAAGGGGCGTAGTCTAGCGAATGGGGTTCCCCCTTCCCGGCGAGGTGGCGTTCCATAATGGTGCCATGCCCCAGGACCCGGCTGCCCCTCCCCTGACAGGACTGCTGCTCACCGGCGGCGGTGCCCGGGCAGCCTACCAGGTGGGTGTGCTGGAGGCGGTGGCCGAGATCCGGCGGGAATGCGGTGCCTCGGCAGCGGCCCAGCCCTTCCCGATCATTGCCGGCACATCGGCCGGTGCGATCAACGCAGCCGCCCTGGCCTGCGGTACGGACGATCTGGACGCCGCGGTCCGGCGCATGGCCGATGTCTGGCACAACTTCCACGCCCACCAGGTGTACCGCTCCGATTCGCTGGGCATCGTCCGCACCGGCGCGAGCTGGCTCACGCTGCTGTCACTGGGCTGGCTGCTGGCGCGCTGGCGTGCGCTGCGGCCACGCTCGCTGCTGGACAACACGCCGCTGCTGGAGTTGCTGCGCGCCCTGGTGCCGCTGGAGCGGCTGCCGCAGCTGGTGCAGCAGGGTCACCTGCGGGCGCTGGCGGTCACCGCGTCGAGCTACAGCTCCGGCGAGCACGTCACCTTCTTCGAGGGCGTGCCGGAACTGCAGCCCTGGGTGCGTTCGCAGCGTTATGCGGTGCGCGACCGGCTGACGCACCAGCATCTGCTGGCCTCCTCCGCGATTCCGTTCGTGTTCCCGGCTGCCGCGCTGCCAGTGAACGGCCGCGTCGAGTACTTCGGCGACGGCTCCATGCGCCAGTCCGCGCCGGTGGCGCCGGCGATCCATCTGGGTGCCGACCGGATCCTGGTCGTCGGGGCCGGGCGCATGACCGAGCCGCGTGCCGACCTGCGCGATGCACCGCCGGATGCCTATCCGACGCTGGCCCAGATCGCGGGGCACACGCTGTCCAACATCTTCCTGGATGCGCTGGCGGTGGATGTGGAGCGCGTGCGGCGCATCAACCACACGATCGGCCTGGTGCCGCCGCTGGCCCGCCAGGGCAGCGGCCTGCGGCCGATCGACCTGGTGGTGGTCGCACCGTCGGAGCGCATCGACGTGATCGCGGCCCGCCATGTGCGCGACCTGCCACCGACGGTGCGCACGCTGCTGGGCGGCGTCGGCGTGTCCGGCGACCAGCGCGACGCGCGCGGCGCGGTGCTGGCCAGCTACCTGCTGTTCGAGCCCGGCTTCACGCGCGAGCTGATGGCGCTGGGGCGCACCGACGCGCAGCGCCAGCGCGCCGAGTTGTGCCGGCTGTTCGGCTGGGTGGATCCGGCGGGAGCGCCCGAGGGCGACCGCACGGCGGGCTTCGTGGAGCGCCGGCAGGACCCGCTGCGGGTGCGCTGAACGCGCCCCGCCACCGGGCCGGCCGATGGCGGCCCGACTAAAATCGCCGGCTCCCCATCCCGCGTGCCCGCCCATGCCCCGCCAACTCTTTGTGACCACCGCCTTGCCGTACGCCAACGGCAACTTCCATATCGGCCACATCATGGAGTACATCCAGGCCGACATCTGGGTGCGCCACCAGCGCATGCACGGCCACCGGGTGGATTTCGTCTGCGCCGACGACGCGCATGGCGCGCCGATCATGATTGCCGCCGAGAAGGCGGGCAAGACGCCGCAGCAGTTCGTCGCCGACATCGCGGCCGGACGCAAGCCCTACCTGGACGGCTTCCACATTGCGTTCGACAACTGGCATTCGACCGACGCGCCTGAGAACCATGAACTGGCGCAGCAGATCTACCGCGACCTGCGCCAGGCCGGCCTGATCGACACCCGGGTCATCGAGCAGTTCTTCGACCCGCAGAAGAACATGTTCCTGCCGGACCGCTTCATCAAGGGCGAATGCCCCAAGTGCGGCGCGAAGGACCAGTACGGCGACAACTGCGAGAACTGCGGGGCGGTCTATGCCCCCACCGACCTCGTGCGGCCCTACTCCGCGTTGTCCGGCGCGACGCCGGTGTTGCGGAAGTCGGAGCACTTCTTCTTCCGGCTGTCCGATCCGCGCTGCGTCGCGTTCCTGCAGCGCTGGACCCAGGATGGCCGGCTGCAGCCGGAGGTCGCCAACAAGGTCCGGGAATGGTTCTCGCCGCGCCAGAACGCCGACGGCAGCACCAGCGAAGGCCTGGGCGACTGGGACATCAGCCGGGATGCCCCCTACTTCGGCATCGAGATCCCGGATGCGCCTGGCAAATACTTCTATGTGTGGCTGGATGCGCCGATCGGCTATCTGGCCTCGCTGAAGAACCTGCTGACACGACGTGGCCAGGACTTCGATGCCTACATGGCCGACCCGGCGCTGGAGCAGTACCACTTCATCGGCAAGGACATCGTGACCTTCCACACGCTGTTCTGGCCGGCCACGCTGCATTTCAGCGGGCGCAAGACGCCGGACAACGTGTTCGTGCACGGCTTCCTGACCGTCAACAACGGCGAGAAGATGAGCAAGAGCCGGGGCACCGGTCTGGATCCGCTGAAGTACCTGCGGCTGGGCATGAATCCGGAATGGCTGCGCTACTACCTGGCCGCCAAGCTCAACGGACGCAACGAGGACATCGACTTCAACGCCGAGGACTTCCTGCTGCGCGTCAACAGCGACCTGGTCGGCAAGTACGTCAACATCGCCAGCCGCGCCGTGAAATTCCTGCCGGAAGGCCGCCTGGTCGCCGGGGATGCCGACGGCACGCTCGGCAGCCAGGCCAGCGCCCTCGTCACGTCGGTGCAGGCGGCCTACGAGACGCGCGACTATGCCCGGGCGCTGCGCGAGATCATGGCCTTTGCCGACACCGTCAATGCCCGCTTTGACGCGGCGGCTCCCTGGAAGCTGGTCAAGGTAGGCCGCGGCGCAGAGGCGGCAGCCGCCTGCTCGGCCAGCATCGAGATGTTCCGCGTGATGACCGCCTGCCTGAAGCCGGTGCTGCCGCACCTGGCGGCGCAGGCCGAGGCCTTCCTGCGCATTCCGGCGCTGGACTGGGCCCATGCGGCCACGCCGATGGGCGCCGGCCACGCGGTCGGCAGCTACCAGCACCTGATGCAGCGCGTCGAGCTGCAGCAGCTCGAAGCCCTGTTCGAGGCGCCGCCCGCGCCGGCGCCCGCAGCCCCGGCGCTGCCGGGCGGCGAGGCGATCGCCCCGACGATCACTATGGACGACTTCGCCCGGATCGACCTGCGCATCGCACGCATCGTGACCTGCGCGCCGGTGGAAGGATCCACCAAGCTGCTGCAGCTGACGCTGGATGTCGGCGAGGGCCGTCAGCGCAACGTGTTCAGCGGCATCGCCAGCGCGTACCGGCCGGAGGATCTGGTCGGCAAGCTCACGGTGGTGGTGGCCAACCTCGCGCCACGCAAGATGAAGTTCGGCGTCAGCGAAGGCATGGTGCTCGCCGCCAGCCATGCGGACGAAAAGGCGCAGCCGGGCATCCATGTGCTGGAGCCCTGGCCCGGCGCGCAGCCGGGCATGCGGGTGCGCTGAGCGACCCGGCCCTACAGCGCCGCCGGCAGCGAGGCCGGCCCGCTGACCGGTGAGACGTCGAGACCCTCCACGCGCGCCCGCCCGCCCTGCTTGGCATGCCCGAGCGCCGTCAGCGCATCGTTGACAAGGCTGGCACTGGCCTGCCCCGGCGTGGCGACCAGCGTCGCCATGCCGATGCTGACCGTGAGCCAGGGGGACACCGGCGAGCCCTCGTGCGGTATGCGCGCGTCCAGCATGGCATGCAGGCAACGCTGCGCCACCCGGCGGGCCTCCGCGCTGTCGGTGCCCGGCAGCAGCAGCGCGAACTCCTCGCCGTCGTAGCGCGCTACCAGTTCCCCGGAGCGCTTGACGCACAGGCCGAGGATGCGCGCCACCTGACGCAGGCACTCGTCGCCGCCCAGGTGGCCGTAGTGGTCGTTGTAGTGCTTGAAGTGGTCGATGTCGACCATCAGCAGGCTCAGGCTGGACTGCGTGCGGGCGCAGCGCTGCCACTCGGTCTGCAGGCTGAGCTCGAACTGGCGCCGGTTCGCGATGCCGATCAGGCCGTCCGTCGTTGACAGCCGCAACTGCTGCTCATGAGCCCGCTCGAGCGCCAGGCCCTTCTCGATCAGCGGCGCCAGATCCAGCCGGGTCATCACCAGGTAGCCGGACGCGGTGCGCGTCTCCTGCAGGTGGATCCATGGGCCATGGTCGATGTGCCGCTGCAGCGCGCCCCGCCCGGCCAGCCGCAGGGCCAGCCACTCCTCCTCGCGACCGATCGCATCGGGAATCTGTCCGGCCTCCAGCGCGCGGCGCATCAGGGTCTCGTAGGTCTCGCCGAGAACCGTGCCTTCGCCGCGGTAGGGTGTCAGGCGGGCAACCTCGCGGTTGAAGCCGACGAGCCGGTCCTGGTTGTCGTAGATCGCGACGCCGGCCGGCACCGCATCGATGACCTCCCGCAGGCGGGTTTCGGCCGCGCGCAGCTGATGGCGCAGCGCATCGATCTCATGCTGGTGGTGGGCCAGCGTGGACACGAACTCGGCACTCTGGGCAGAGCGATCCTGACGGCGGGCCCGGCGCAGGCAGTACCAGAAGGCGACACCGAGCCCCGCACCCAGGGCCAGCAGGGCCGACAGGGCGAGCAGCAGGGGTGTCGGCGCGTCCATTCGGCCAGTTTAGCGAGCGACCTGGCCGCTGCCTATCGGGTAAGTGCGGAGGCGCCGGCGGCTCCGGGGCCGCCTTTGCGGGACGGGCTTGTAAAATTCGGCGCAGAGGTGTTTGACCATGTCCCTATTCCGCCGCCCTGACTACGATTCCGAGATCACCCAGTTCCTGACCCAGCTCAAGCAACAGAAGCCCGGGCTGGAAGAACGCCAGCGCCAGGGGCGCGAGCTGCTCTGGGACAAGCAGGTCGACCGCACGGTGTGGCGCGACTACCGTGCAGCCCAGGTCCCGCAGAAGCCCTACGTCTACCAGACCGACGGCAAGTAGCAAGGCGCCATCGTGATCGAGCAGCCCCCCCGGGGGGCGGCGGAGCTCCCGCCAACGGCCGCCATGCCGGACGTCGTGGACCAGGTGGCCCTGGCGCGGCTGTATGGCGAGCCGCTGTTCTCGATGCCCCAGGATCTCTACATCCCGCCGGATGCGCTGGAAGTTTTCCTGGAAGCCTTCGAAGGCCCGCTGGACCTGCTGCTCTACCTGATCCGCAAGCAGAACTTCAACATCCTCGACATCCCGATGGCCGGGGTCACCCGGCAGTACCTGGAATACGTCGACGAAGTCCGGGGCCGCAACCTGGAGCTGGCGGCCGAGTACCTGCTGATGGCCGCCATGCTGATCGAGATCAAGTCCCGCATGCTGCTGCCGCCCCGCAAGGTCGCCGACGGCGAAGAGGCGGAGGACCCCCGGGCCGAGCTGGTCCGCAGGCTGCTCGAGTACGAGCAGATCAAGCTGGCCGCCGCGGCGCTGGCAACCGTCCCGCAGGCCGGGCGCGATTTCCTGAAGGCCCAGGTCGTTATCGAGCAATCGCTGCAGCCACGCTTTCCGGACGTGCAGGTGGCGGACCTGCAGGCCGCATGGCGCGACATCCTGCAGCGGGCGCGCCTGGTGCAGCACCACCATATCTCCCGCGAGGAGCTCTCGGTGCGCGAGCACATGAGCATCGTGCTGCGGCACCTGCAAGGCCAGAAGTTCGTGGAGTTCGAGCACCTGTTCGACGTGAGCCGGGGCCCGCAGGTGCTGGTGGTGACCTTCCTGGCCCTGCTGGAGCTGGCCAAGGAAACCCTGATCGAGATCACGCAGGCGGAATCCTTCGCGCCGATCTACGTGCGCCTGGCCTACAGCAGCGTGGCCTGAACCCCATTGAATCGATCGCCAGGCCACCCACGGCCGGGCTGCCGGGATCAGAGACCGGTCTCGTCGCGCGCCTCACGCGCCATCAGGGCGGCCACCGCCTCGGCCGGCGTCGTGCGCCCCTGCAACAGCGCGTGGACGGCCGCGCAGATCGGCATATCGACCCCGCGCTGGCGCGCCCGCTCCACGACAGTGGTGGCGCAGAGCACGCCTTCCGCAACATGGCCGAGCGATTGCACCGCAGCCTCCAGCGACTGCCCGGCAGCCAGCGCCAGGCCGACCCGGCGGTTCCGGGACAGGTCCCCGGTAGCCGTGAGCACCAGGTCGCCGAGGCCGCTCAGGCCGGTGAAGGTTTCCTGGCGGGCGCCCAGCGCGACACCCAGGCGCGTCATCTCGTGCAGCCCCCGGGTGATCAGCGCAGCGCGGGCATTCAGGCCCAGTTGCAGCCCGTCGCAGAGGCCGGTCGCGATCGCCAACACGTTTTTGACGGCACCGCCGACTTCGACGCCGACGATGTCCTCGCTGGCATACACCCGCAGCGCAGGGCCGTGGAAGGCGCGGACCATGTCGGCGCGCAGCCCCGCATCCCGGCTGGCCGCGACCAGCGCGGTGGGCTGCTGGCGGGCCACCTCCTGGGCGAAGCTGGGACCGCTGAGCACACCGATGCGCAGATCGGGCGCCACGGCACGCGCGACCTCATGCCCCATCAACCCGACCGTCTGGGTGGGCAGGGCCGCCGTCTCGAACCCCTTGCACAGCCAGACGACCGGCGCCGGCCGCCCGCGCAGCGCTGCGAGCGTCCCGCGCAGGCCGGCCATCGGGGTGGCGATCACGCGCAGGTCCGGTTCCGGGCGGACGTCCGGGGGGGTGGCGGGCCAACCGGCCACCTGAAGCCCTTCGGGCAAGTCCGCGCCAGGCAGGTACTTCCTGTTGACACGCTGCTGTTGCAGCGCCTGGACCTGGCCCGGGTCGCGGGCGCGCAGGCACACCGCATGCCCGCGCGCACTGGCGCTGATGGCCAGCGCCGTACCCCACGCGCCGGCTCCCAGGACCTCGATCTGCATGCTTGCAGCCGCCGGGCGTGCGCCCGGGCGGCGGAGCAATTACTGGGTGACCTGGGCGGACGCGCCTTCGGCCTGTGCGCGCTGCTGCTCGTACATGGCCTGGAAGTTGATCTCCGACAGGTGCACCGGCGGGAAGCCGCTGCGCTGGATCAGGTCGGCCACGTTGGAGCGCAGGTAGGGGTAGACGATCTGCGGGCAGGCGATGCCCATGATCTGGCTCATCTGCTCGTCCGCGATGTTGCGGATCTCGAAGATGCCGGCCTGCTTGACCTCGACCAGGAACACGGTGCGCTCCTTGAGCTTCGTGTGCACCGTGGCGGTCACGCAGACTTCGAACACGCCCTCGGCTGCGGCATTGGCTTCCACGCCCAGCTGGATGTCGACCGACGGCTGCTCCTTCTCGAGCAGGATGGCCGGGGAATTGGGTTGCTCCAGCGAGGACTCCTTCAGATAGACGCGCTGGATCTGGAAAACCGGGGTGTTGTCGTCAGCCATGAAATGCTTTCAGTAGGGAAGGTGGGGGTCCAGGCCGGCCGCCCTGCGGACGGCGGGCCGATCGACCCGGGCGGGCCGGATTATCTCAGGAGCCGGAGGCCTGCCCTGGCGTCAGGCGGCGCCGAGCAGCGGCAGCAAGCCGCCGCGGCTGTCCAGCGCGATCAGGTCGTCGCAGCCGCCCACATGGGTATCGCCGATGAAGATCTGCGGCACGGTGCGCCGGCCGGTCACGGCCATCATGGTGCTGCGGGCCTCGGCGTCGAGGTCGATGCGGATCTCCTCGATGGCGGCCACGCCCCGCGCCGACAGCAGCTGCTTGGCGCGAATGCAATAGGGGCAGACGGCCGTGGTGTACATCTTCACTGGCTGCATGGCGGTTCTCAGGCTTTCTCGAGGGGGAGGTTGGCGGCTTTCCAGGCTCCGAGCCCGCCACCGAGCGACTGCGCGTTCTCGTAGCCCAGCTTGCGGGCAATCGCGACGGCGCGCCCGGAGCGGGCTCCGGACTTGCACACCAGGATCAGCGGCAGGCTCTTGTTCTTGACGGCCCCAGGGAGCTTTTCCTCCAGTTGGCCGAGCGGCACATTGCGTGCGCCGGTGACATGGCCGGCAGCGAACTCCTCGGCTTCACAGACATCGATCACGACCGCCTTCTCGCGGTTGATCAGTTGCACGGCACCGGCCGGCGTGAGCCCGGCCTGGGCGGCGCCCTGCAGTGCGGGCCACAGCAGCATGGCCCCGGAGGACAGTGCCACGGCCAGCAGCATCCAGTTGTCGACGATGAATTGCACGAAAGGGTCCTGTCTGAACGCGCCGCCCGGGACGCTTGGAAAAACCGGCATTTTAGAATGCGACCTGCGCCCCCGCCGCCTGCGGGCCCTTTCCTGCCGTTCCCACCATGCACAAACTTGTCCTGATCCGCCACGGTGAATCCACCTGGAACCTCGAGAACCGCTTCACCGGCTGGACCGACGTCGACCTGACCCCGACCGGTGTCGAGCAGGCCAAGAACGCCGGGCGCCTGCTGCGCCAGGAGGCCTACGATTTCGACCTGGCCTACACCAGCGTGCTCAAGCGCGCGACCCGCACGCTGTGGCATTGCCTGGACGAGATGGACCGGACCTGGCTGCCGGTCGTGCACAGCTGGCGGCTCAACGAGCGGCATTACGGTGCGCTGCAGGGCCTGAACAAGGCGGACATGGCACGCCAGTACGGGGACGCCCAGGTGCTGGCCTGGCGCCGGAGCTACGACACGCCGCCGCCGCCGTTGGCTGCGGACGACCCGCGCAGCGAACGCGGCGACCGCCGCTATGCCCGGCTGCAGCCGGACCAGATTCCGCTGACCGAATGCCTGAAGGACACCGTCGCTCGGGTCCTGCCGTTCTGGAACGAGGCCATGGCGCCGGCGATCCGCAGCGGCAAGCGGGTCGTGGTTGCGGCCCACGGCAACTCGATCCGGGCGCTGGTCAAGTACCTGGATGGCATCTCGGACGACGCCATCGTCGGCCTGAACATCCCGAACGGGATTCCGCTGGTCTACGAGCTGGATGCCGAACTGCGCCCGCTGCGGCACTACTACCTGGGCGACGAAACCGCCATCGCGGCCGCGGCCGCGGCGGTGGCTGCCCAAGGTAAAGCCTGAGTAAATCCCGCCATTTCCGGCACCAAGAGCCCGCGGCAAGCAGGGCCTCGCGGAACCGGCGCGCCCGCCGCGCCTCCAAGGTGTATATTGATCCGCAAGAGGAATCATCATGGGCCACAAACTGAAAATCGCAGGCTGGGTGTCGATCGGCGTCGTGGCAGGCGCGCTCACGACCGTCTCGCTGCAGACCGTCGCACGCGGCACCTTCGGCCCGCTGCCGCTGGAGGAGATGCAGCAGCTTGCCGCCGTGTTCAACATGGTCAAGAGCGACTATGTGGAGCCGGTGGACGAGAAAAAGCTCATCACCGACGCGATCTCCGGCATGGTCAACAGCCTGGACCCGCACTCCCAGTACTTCGACAAGAAGACCTTCAAGGAATTCCGGGAGGGTACCGCCGGGCGCTTCGTCGGGGTCGGCATCGAGATCACGCAGGAAGACGGCCTGATCAAGGTCGTGTCCCCGATCGAAGGCTCCCCGGCGTTCCGCGCCGGCCTGAAGACCAATGACCTGATCACCCGCGTCGACGACACCGCCGTCAAGGGCCTCAGCCTGAACGAGGCGGTCAAGCGCATGCGGGGTGAGCCCAATACCAAGGTCATCCTGACGATCTTCCGCAAGGACGAGAACCGCACCTTCCCGGTCACGATCGTGCGCGAGGAGATCCGCACGGTGTCGGTGCGCGGCAAGGTCGTCGAGCCGGGGTATGCCTGGATCCGCCTGAGCCAATTCCAGGAGCGCACCGTCGAGGACTTCGCGCGCAAGGTCGAGGAGATCTACAAGCAGGAGCCGCAGCTCAAGGGCCTGGTGCTGGATCTGCGCAACGACCCCGGCGGCCTGCTGGATGCCGCGGTGGCAATCTCGGCGGCCTTCCTGCCTGAGAACGTCAATGTCGTGTCCACGAACGGCCAACTGGCCGAAAGCAAGTTCATCTACAAGGCCGCGCCGGAGTACTACCTGCGCCGCGGCAGTGCCGATCCGCTCAAGCGCCTGCCGGCAGCCCTGAAGAACGTGCCGCTGGTGGTGCTGGTCAACGAGGGCTCGGCATCCGCCAGTGAAATCGTCGCCGGTGCGCTGCAGGACTACAAGCGCGGCACCATCATGGGCAACCAGACCTTCGGCAAGGGTTCCGTGCAGACGGTGCGCCCGCTCGGCCCGGACACCGGCCTGAAGATCACCACGGCGCGCTACTACACGCCGAGCGGCCGGTCGATCCAGGCCAAGGGCATCGTGCCCGACGTCATGGTCGACGAGACCGAAGAGGGCAACCTGTTCGCCGCACTGCGCACCCGCGAGGCGGATCTCGAGAAGCACCTCAACAGCGGCCAGGGCGAGGAAAAGAAGGACGCCAACCGCGAGAAGGCGCGGGAGGAAGCCCGCAAGCGGCTGGAGGAGGAAGCCAAGAAACCCCCGGCCGAGCGCCGGATGCCGGAGTACGGCAGCGACAAGGATTTCCCGCTCGTGCAGGCGCTGAACCACCTGAAGGGGCGCCCGGTGATGGTCAGCAAGACGCTGACCGAGCGCAAGGATCCTCCGAAGGAAAACTAGGCGCCTTGCACCCCGGCCGCCGATGACCGACGACCAGTTGCTGCGGTACTCGCGGCACATCCTGCTCGACGAACTGGGCATCGACGGACAGGAGCGGATCGCCCGCGGCCATGCGCTGGTCGTGGGCGCCGGCGGGCTGGGCTCTCCGGCCCTGCTGTATCTGGGCTCGGCTGGCGTCGGGCGCATCACGCTGATCGACGACGACACGGTCGACCTCACCAATCTGCAGCGCCAGGTCGCGCACACGACCGCCCGGGTGGGTCAGCCCAAGGTCCTGTCCGCGCAGGCCGCCATGGCCGCGCTGAACCCGGAAGTCCGCGTGGACGCGCTGCAGCAACGCGCCGATGACGCGCTGCTGGAGCAGTTGCTTCCGGAGGTCGACGTCGTGCTCGACTGCAGCGACAACTTCCGCACCCGCCAGATGGTCAATGCCGCCTGCGTGCGCCACCGCCGGCCGCTGGTGTCAGGGGCCGCGATCCGCTTCGACGGCCAGGTCAGCGTGTTTGACAGCCGGGATGCCGCATCGCCCTGCTACGCCTGCCTGTTCCCGCCGGATGCCGATGTCGAGGAAGTCCGGTGTGCCACGATGGGGGTATTTGCGCCGCTGGTGGGCATCATCGGCACGGTGCAGGCCGCCGAAGCCCTGAAGCTGCTGAGCGGCGTCGGCCCGACGCTCGCCGGGCGGTTGCTGATGCTGGACGCACGCGCGATGCAATGGACCGACATGCTGCTGCACCGGCAGCACGGATGCCCCGTCTGTGGCAGCGGCTCCCCTTCCCTGCCGGACCGGCCGGCAAGAACCCATGCCTGAACTGACGTTGCCTGCAACACGCATCCATTACCTGCAGGCCGGCGCCGGTGGCCTGCCGATCGTGTTCGTCCACGGGGCGTTGTGCACGCACGCCGACTGGCGCTTCCAGTGGCCGCACTTTGCACAGCGCCGGCTGGTGCTGGCACCCGACCTGCATGGCCACGGCGCATCGGCGCCGGAGCCGGCACGCATCGGCGTGGCCTGCTTCGCAGACGATCTGGTGGCTCTGCTGGACGCGCATCACATCTCGAAGGCGGTGCTCGTCGGCCACAGCATGGGTTGTCGGGCCGTGCTGCAGACCTGGCGGATTGCACCGCAGCGGGTGGCGGGCATGGTCTTCGTCGACGGCGCCTACCTGGCGCCGGGCCTTCTGGGGCCCCGCAGCCCGGCCGACCGGGCCCGGCAGGCGGACGAAGCCCGCGCCCGCGCAGCCGCGGTGTACCAGGACGTCGAACCCGCGGTGCGGGCCCGGCACGGCTTTGCACAGATGTTCTATGACCCGCAGTTCAACCACCTGCGCGACGAGATCGTCCAGCGCGCCGCCGCGCTGCCAGGCCATGTGGCACGCACGCTGATGCCGGACTTCGCCGTCTGGGATCTGCTGCACATGGAGGACGTCCTGCCGACCATCACGGTGCCGACACTGGCGATCGCCTGCACCTTCATGAACAGCCAGCGCGAACGCATCAGCCTGCAGCCCGGCATCGAGACACCCTGGCTGCAGGCGCTCGCGCAGCTCGCACCGCAGGCCGAGGTGCAGCGCTGGTTCGGCGGGGGGCACTTCCCGATGCTGGAGCAGCCCGAGCGGACAAACGCGGCGATCGATGCCTTCCTGCAGCGCCACGGGCTCGACCGCTGAGCTGCCCGGCCGCCGGCAGGCGCCCTGCGCACCGCTCAGACGAGCGTCAGATTCATCGCCTTGATCATCGGCCCCAGACGCGCGTCACTCGCCTCCAGCTTGCGGGCCACCGCATCCGCGGGCTCGGCGCGGGCACTCAGACCCCGCTCGGCGAACTTGTTGCGGAATCGGTCACTGCCGACGATGCCGGACACCAGCGTGGAGACTTCACCGACCAGCCGGTCGCTCGCGCTGCCCGGTGCGAACAGCGTGAACGTCGTGCCGACGAACAGATCGGGCGGGAAGCCCGCCTCGGCCAGCGTCGGCACGTTCGGGAACACCGCACTGCGCCGCGCACTGCCGACGGCCAGCGCGCGGACCGTCCCCTGGCGCACATGGCCGACGAACGGGAGCGGGCCGAACACGACCAGATCCAGCTCGCCCGCCAGCAGCGCCGGCACCAGCTGCGGCATGCCGCCACCGTAGGGAATCCGCTCGACGGACACACCGGCGTGCGCCTTGAGCCGCTCCAGGCTGAGGTGCTCCACCGAGGCATTGCCTGTGGTGCCGAAATTCAGCGTGCCGGGATTGGCCCGCGCAAAGGCGACCACGTCCTGCAGGCTGGCGAAAGGCCGCTTGGCGCTGGAAAACAGGAACAGATCCACGTCTGCCAGCGCGGTGACGGGCCGCAGATCCCGCCGCCAGTTGTACGGAACCGACTTGTAGACATAGGGGTTGGCGATCAGCGCCAGCGGGTCGAGCAGCAGCAAGGTCGCGCCGTCCCCGGCGGCACGGGCGACGATCTCGGTACCGAGGATGCCGTTGGCGCCTGGCTTGTTCTCGACGACGAACACGCGGCCCCCCTGCTGGTTGGCCTGTTCGGCAATCTCCCGTGCCAGCGCATCCGGACCGGAGCCCGGCGGATACGGCACGACCAGCCGTACGGTGCGGGCGGTCCATTCCGCCGCCTGCGCGCGTGCCGCGACCGGCGCCATTGCGGCCAGGGCGGCGGCATGCCACAGTGCGGTGCGGCGGGTGACGCCGCGGCGGAGCGGGCGAGGATCCGGAAGCAGATTGGTCATGGCAGGGGTCCGGCGGTGGAGAGCGGGCCCAATCACCCACCCAATGTTTACATTTTTCTCAGATTACGATAATGTTTGCGTAATGTCAATGCAAGCTCCAGTGACTTGCCCCTCTGTTTTCCGATGAAGGACCACCCATGAAAAACTGGCATCGACGCACTGTCCTGGGCCTCGGCGCGGCCGCCGCGGGCATCGCGGCACTCCCGGCCTGGGCCCAGCGCGGGCCGATCCGCATCTTCGTCGGCTTTCCGCCCGGCGGGCTGCCGGATCTGGTGGCGCGCGCGCTGGCCGAGCAGTTCAAGCGCAGCTTCGACCTGCCTGCCGTCGTCGAGAACCGGCCCGGTGCCAACGGGCGCATCGCGGGCCAGGCCGTCAAGAACGGCGCATCGGATGGCACGATCTTCCTGGTCGCGCCGGCCTCCGGCATGGTGCACCTGCCCCATGTCTACAACGACCTGGGCTTCGACCCGCTCACCGACTTCGCTCCGGTGGCGCAGCTGTGCGAGAACGACTTCGCGCTGGCGATCAATGCCAAGCTTCCGGCGCAGAACATCAAGGAGTTCGCCCAGTGGGCGCAGGCCCAGCCGGCCCAGGCGTCGTTCGCGTCGCCCGGCACCGGCTCCAGCCCGCACATGATGGGGCTGCAGATGGCCCGGGCCCTGGGGATCAAGCTGACGCATGTGCCCTACCGGGGCAGCAACCTGGGGCTGGCCGACGTCGTCGGTGGGCATGTGGCCGGCATGGTGGCATCGACCAGCTTCTTCATGCAGCCGGTGAAGGCCGGCAGCCTGCGGGTGCTGGCCACGACCGGCAGGGCGCGCTCCTCGCTGTTGCCGCAGGTGCCGACCTTCCAGGAACTCGGCATGCCGCAGCTGACGATGGTCGAGGGCACCTGGCTGTTGGCGCCCGCCAAGACCCCGGCCGCCGTCGTCGACAAATATGCCGCAGCAGCCATCGAGGCGCTGAAGTCGCGCGAGATGCAGGGCTTCCTGGACGGCCAGACGCTGCCGGCACCGCTCGGTCCGAAGGATCTGGCCAAGCTGATGCGCGAGGAGTTCGACCGGCGCGGTGCCAGCATCAAGGCGATCGGATTCACTGCGGCGGAGTAGACGTTGCCACGCTTCAGCAACGTGCTGCTGCTGTGCTCGGACGAGCACGATCCGCGGCACAGCGGCTTCATGGGCAACACGGGGGTGCATACCCCCTGGATGGACCGCCTGGCGGCCCACGGTGCGGTGTTCACGCAGGCCTACACGCCCAGCCCGATCTGCGTTCCGGCACGTGCCAGCCTGGCCACCGGCCGCTGGGTCCATGACCACCGCTGCTGGGACAACGCCATCGCCTACGCCGGCCACCAGCCCTCCTGGGCGCACCGCCTGCGTGCAGGGGGCGCCGGCGCGCAGTCGATCGGCAAGCTGCACTACCGCAGCGCCGAGGACGACACCGGCTTCGATCCGCAACTGGAGGCGATGCATCTCGCGGGCGACGGCCAGGTCTGGGGCTGCGTGCGCGATCCCCTGCCCGAGCGCAGCGATGGCGCCGGGCTGTTCCGGCAGCTCGGCGCCGGCGAGTCGGACTACAACCGCTTCGACCGCCGCGTCGCCGACGGCGCGATCGGTTGGCTGGAGGCCCGGGCGCGTCTGGATGCGGCGCAGCGGGCCCGCCAGCCGGCCCTGCTGTTTGCCGGCTTCGTCGCGCCGCATTTCCCGCTGGTCGTGCCCCAGTCCTATCTGGACCTGTACCCGACCGCGTCGGTCCCCTGGCCCAAGCTGCGGCCGGAGACCGGCTACCAGCGCCATCCCTGGGTCCAGCGGCAGGCGGAGTTCAACCACCTGGATGCACAACTGGAGAACGATGGCCGCCGGCGCCTGGCCATTGCCAGCTACCTCGGCCTGGTCAGCTTCATCGACGCGCAGATCGGGCGCGTGCTGCAGGCGCTGGAGGCCCTGGGCCTGGCCGATGACACCCTGGTGATCTACACCAGCGACCATGGGGACAACCTGGGCGCCCGGGGCATGTGGAACAAGTCGCTGCTGTACCGCGAGTCCACCGCGGTACCGATGGTGCTGGCCGGCCCGGGCGTGGCCCAGCGGCGATGCGATACGCCCTGCACGCTGGTGGACGTGTTTCCCACCGTGCTCGACGCGCTGGGGGTCGCACCGCATGCCCAGGACCAGGCGCTGCCCGGGCGCTCGCTGCTCGGCTTCACCGAGACCGATGCGCCCGGGCGGGTCGCCTTCAGCGAGTACCACGCGGTCGGCTCGCCGACCGGCGCCTTCATGGTCACGCAGGGCCGCTACAAGTACCACCACTATGTGGGTTATGCGCCGGAACTGTTCGACCTGCAGGACGACCCGGAGGAGACCCGGGACCTGCATGCGCTGCCATCGCACCGCGATGTCTGCACCCACATGGAGCGTCTGCTGCGCGCGATCGTCGACCCGCTGGCGGCCGACCGCCTGGCCAAGGACGACCAGAATGCGCTGGTTGCACGCCACGGTGGCCGGGAGCTGGCCCTGACCAAGGGCAAGGGCGGCGCCACGCCGGTGCCGCGCGGGCGGCCATGACGCTGCCGGATGCCAGGCTGGAGCAGCACGCGCTGGCGCTGGACCGCGCGCTGCGCGACGGCGCCGCGATCGACCAACCTGTCGGCACGCAACAGCTGACGCTGGCCCAGGCCTACCAGGTGCAGGCCCGGCTGACGGCCCTGCGCTGTGCTCGGGGCGAAGCGATCACCGGGCTGAAGCTGGCCTTCACGAACCGCGCGACGATGGCCCGGGTGGGCGTGCACGCACCAGTCAGCGCCGGCCTGTGTTCCGGCATGCAGATCCCGGACGGTGGCCACATTGCGCTGTCCGGCCATCTCCGCCTGCGCGCCGAGCCGGAGGTGGCCTTCCTGCTGAAGTCCGGGCTACCAGCGGACGGCACACCGGCCGACGCGCGGGCCGCGGTGGCCGGCGTCGCCGCAGCGATCGAGATCGTGGATTCGCGTTACCGCGCCTTCCAGTTCCACCTGCCAGACGTGGTGGCCGACAGCGCGTCCGGCTGCGCCTATGTGCTGGGGCCGTGGCAGCAGCTGGACGACGCGCTGGACCTGGGCGACCTGCCGGTGACGCTGTCGGTGGACGATCAGGTCGTCGCCAGCGGCAGCACCGCAGCCATCCTGGACCATCCGCTGCAGGCGCTGGCGGCTGCCGGCGCCCTCGCCGCCGCGCACGGTCAGCCGCTGGGTGCGGGGTCCGTCGTGCTGGCCGGCTCCGCGACCGACCCCTTCGTGCTGGCCGCAGGGCAACGGGTGCAGGCGCGCATCACCGGCCTGGGCGGCGTCGGCTTCCGTGTGACAGCCGACTGAGCGCCGGCACTCAGCCCGGGCCGGCGAGCGCCAGTTCAGCCAGCCGCAAGGCACCCTGCAGCGAGCCCGCACCGGCGATGAAGCGACCGTTGTGGCAGAACACCGCGTCCGCCACACCGGTGACCGCCGCCAATTCAGCATCGCGCAGGCCGGCCCAGGCCCGGGGCAGATCCTGGCGGGCGGTGAAGGACTGCGGCTCCACCGTGACGACATGCACCTGGTGCTGCGCGTCGGTGGAGTCCGGGTACACGACGAACAGCACATCCGGCATCTCCCGGCTGACCAGCTCCTTCCAGGGCAGGCTGGACCGCGGCAGCAGCAGCACCCGGCCATCGTGCAGGCGCTGTGCATCGCGCACGAAGCGGGCCCCCAGATGGCGCGCGCGCAGCTGGTCCAGCGATGCCAGCAGCACCGGTGTCAGCAGTGCGAGCGCGCGCTCGAAGCCGGTGCGGTGGGCCTGGCCGTCCTTGTCGGCGGCGCCCGGGTGATCCCAGGTCGCATTGAACTGCCCGATCAACGCGGACAGGCCGAACAGCCCCGGCGCGCCATGGGAGGCGCCGGTGTCCGCGCGGTCCAGATGCTGGACCAGCTGTTCGTCCAGATCATCCGCAATCGCCTGCGCCAGCGTCGGGTCCTGCAGGTCGAACAGGCGCTCCACCAGCGCCGCACCATGTGCCGCCCAGACCAGGCCGGCACTGGCATAGACGACCCCATTCGGACGCCGGCCGTCAAAACCGCGCTGGTGGTGGTCGAAGCGGCCCCGGGCCGCGTCCCATTCGCCACCGACATCCACCGCGAACGGGGCTTCGGCAATCAGCCGCGGGTCGCGCGTGCGGATCAGCTCCGCGCCGGGGTGCAGCAACTGCAGCACCGCGACGCCAAACACGTCGTCCGCATGGAAACTGCCATTGTGGGTAGCGATCTGAAGGGTGGCCATGGCGTGATTCTCCGTATTTCCGGCGCGGAGAAAAGCCCCATGAACGGCACAATGCGTCCCATCCCCGTGACGGAGCCCGCCATGTCCCCCGACGCCACCCGCATCACCGACCTGACCGGCGTGCAGCTCAGCGAGGCCATTCATGCCCGCAGCGTCTCCTGCCGCGAGGTGATGCAGGCCCATCTGGAGCGTATCGACGCGCTCAACCCCCGGTTCAATGCGATCGTCAGCCGCGTCGATGCCGGCCTCCTGCTGGCGCAGGCGGACACCTGCGACGCCGAGCTGGCGGGGGGTACCAGCCGGGGCTGGATGCACGGCTTTCCGATGGCCGTCAAGGACCTGTGCAACACCGCCGGTGTCGTGACGACGCGCGGCTCGCCGCTGCTGGCGAACTTCGTGCCGTCGCAGGACGACCTGCTGGTCCGGCGCATGAAGGCGGCCGGTGGCATCCTGATCGGCAAGACCAACACACCGGAATTCGGCCTGGGCTCGCAGACCTACAACCCGGTGTTCGGGGTCACCCGCAATGCCTGGCAGCCGGCGCTCTGCGCCGGCGGCTCCAGTGGCGGGGCGGCCGTCGCGCTGGCGCTGCGCCTGCTGCCGGTGGCCGACGGCAGTGACATGATGGGCTCCCTGCGCAATCCGGCCGGCTTCAACCACGTGTTCGGGCTGCGGCCCAGCCAGGGGCGCGTTCCGGCCTGGCCCCGGCCGGAACAGTGGCTCAGCCAGTTGGGCACGGACGGGCCGATGGCGCGCTGCGTCGAGGATCTCGCGCGGCTGCTGATGATCCAGGCCGGGCGCGATGACCGCGTCCCGCTGTCGCTGGCCGGCGACTGGCCCGGCGGGCCGCTGGACCTGCAGCCCCCGGATCTTCGGCAGGTCCGCATCGCCTGGCTGGGCGACCTGGGCGGCTACCTGCCGATGGAGCCCGGCATCCTGGGGCTGTGCGAGACGGCGCTGCAGGTGTTCGCGGACGCTGGCTGCGCCGTCGACGCCCCCGCGGTGCCGTTCTCGCCCGCCCGGGTCTGGGAGACCTGGCTGACCTGGCGCCGCTGGCTGGTGGCCGGCAGCCTGCGCGAGTTCTGGCTGCAGCCTGACAAGCGGGAACACCTGAAGCCGGACGCGCGCTGGGAGGTGGAACAGGGCGAGCGGCTGTCCGCCAGCGACGTGCTGGAGGCCGGAACCGCGCGCAGCCGCTTCTACCAGCAGATGCTGGGCCTGCTCGCACACCATGATGTGGTCGCGCTGCCGAGTGCGCAGGTCTGGCCCTTCGACGCGCAGACGCCCTGGCCCCGCGAGATCGCCGGCCGGGCGATGGACACCTACCACCGCTGGATGGAGGTCGTGATTTATGCCACGCTGGCCGGCCTGCCGGCGCTGAGCATTCCTGCCGGCTTCGGCCCGCAGGGCCTGCCGATGGGCCTGCAGCTGATCGGGCGGCCGAACGGCGAGCTGGCCCTGCTGCGCCTGGCCCGCGCCTACGAGATCCGGACGACCGCGATGCTCGCGCGCAAGCCCCCGGCCTGCGGCTGAACACCCGGCTTTTCCGGCCTTCTGCGGGCAACGCTAGCTGTTAAACTTTGTTCGAACAACCGCCCAACGCCCTGTGACCTCAACGATCGCACCGTCCGTCGTGGATATCAGCCACTTGCGTCTGGGCGATGCACGTGCCCTGCTGGAGCATGGCGCCACCGGGGCGCTGCCCAGCCCGGAGGCCTCGCCGACGGCCTATGTGCAGGGGGTCATCGACGGCCTGTGCGAGCTGTCCCTGCGGGATCCGCTCACCGGGCTGGCCAACCGGCGGCATTTCCGGTCCGTACTCGAACGCGAGATCGACGGTGTGGCCCGCTCCGGCGAGCCGGCGCTGCTGCTGATGCTCGACATCGACCATTTCAAGGCCATCAACGACACGCATGGCCACCTGGCTGGCGACATGGTGCTGCAGGCCGTGGCCAAGTGTCTGGCGGGCTGCATCCGCCCGATGGATACCGTGGCGCGTTATGGCGGCGAGGAGTTCGCGGTGGTCCTGCCGAATTGCCTGGTCGGCGTCGGCCAGGCGGTCGCGGAGCGGATCCGCCAGACGGTGGAGTCGCTGACGATCAAGGTGTCGCCGCTGGTCAGCGTCAAGGCCACGATCAGCATTGGCGGGGCCTACGCGCCGGAATGGGTGCGCTCCACCGCCGCCTTGTGGATCGAGCGCGCCGACAGCATGCTGTACCGGGCCAAGTCCGAGGGGCGCAACCGGGTCTGTATCGACCACCAGCAGGTCATTGCCGTGAGTGCAGAGGAGAAGAGTCTTTTGTTTGGTCATTTGTCCATCGGTGAGCCTGCCTGGATCGAGCGCGCTGGCAACGAGTCCGCCAATGGCGGCATGCAGGGGGTGCAGTCATGAGCAGCGCACGGGCTCCCGAAGGCCAGGTGGTCACCGCGGCGCACGACGGCGCCGTGGCGGGCCCCGGTGAAGCTGTGTCGGACAAGTCTCCGTCGGACAGCCCGTTGCCCGGCATCCCGCTGAAGCCCCATGGCAAGGTGATGGCCGTCACCAGCGGCAAGGGTGGCGTCGGCAAGACCTTCGTCTCCGCCAACCTGGCCGCCGCGCTGGCCAAGCGTGGCCTCAAGGTGCTGGTGCTGGACGCGGATCTTGGCCTGGCCAACCTGGACGTGGTGCTGAACCTGTATCCGAAGGTGACACTGCATGACGTGTTCACCGGCAAGGCCAAGCTGGAGGAAGCCATCATCCGGGCGCCGGGCGGGTTCTCGGTGTTGCTCGCCGGCTCCGGCATGGTGGAGTACTCCCGGCTGACCCCGGAAGTCCGCGACGAATTCCTGCGCATCATCAGCGGCCTGATCCCCCACTACGACGTGCTGCTGCTGGACACCGGCGCCGGCATCTCGGACGTGGTGCTGTTTGCGGTGTCGCTGGCCTCGGTCGTGATCGTCGTGGCCACCCCCGAGCCCACCTCGCTGACGGACGCCTACGCAACGATCAAGGTGCTCGCGGCCCAGCAGAAACGCACCGCGGTACACATGGTCATCAACCAGACCGCCCGTCTGGGCGATGGCCGGGCGATCACCAGCCAGCTGCAGCAGGTGCTGGACCGCTTTGTCGTCGCAGACCCGGGCAAGGGGGTGCGGCTGGTGCATCTGGCGGACATCCCGGCCGACACGTCGGTGCGCCAGGCGGTGATGCGGCGTCAGCTGCTGATGCAGGCGATGCCGGGCTGTCCGGCCGCGCTGGCCATCACGCAGCTGGCCGCCAAGATGGAAGACTCGGTGCTGCCACAGCCGCTCTGAGGCTCATCCCGCCGGCTCGGCGGTCAGGATCCAGCCCTCCAGCGGGTCCAGCCCCGGGGGCAAGCCATACAGCGGCGGTCCCTGCCGTGCAGCCCAGGTCGCCTGGACCAGGCACAACACCGCATCCAGCCGGTCACCGGAGGCGTCCTCGACCAGCTCGGCTTCCTGGTCACCCGCAAGCTGCAGGCGCAGCCCCAGACGGGTCTGACCGCGCACCAGCGTCTGCACCAGATGAAGCCGGCGATCCCGACGCTCCGGCGTCTGCCGCGCGGGATCGTCGCTCTTGTAGCTCGCATGCCCCAGCACTTCGCGCGCCAGCAGCCCCGGGTAGGCCTCCAGCGCGATACGTTGGGGTGGATCCGCAGGCGGCAACTGCACGCCGGGCAGGTGGACGCCGGCATCCAGCAGCAGCGGCACACCGGCATGCAGCATATAGGCCACCGGCGGCTGCACCCATTTCATCGACGGGCTGGATCCCGCAGGCCGATCGGTCGCGCGGTGGGCGAACTTGGATCCCACCGGTCGCCCATCGCAGAAGGCCTTGAAGCGGGCACGAACATCGGGGCGGGCCAAAGCCGCGAAATGCCGGATGCACGGCTCCCATTGCCGGGGCCAGTCCAGCGTCTCGACCAGTTCCCGCGGAAGCCCGAAGGGCAGATCGAACCCGCCGACCCAGGACAGCGGGCGGGCCAGCCAGTCCGCAAAACCGTCGAGGGTGTCGAAGGTCTGCAGTGCATCCAGGCACAGCGCCTGCCCTCTCCCCGGGTGGCCCCGGGCGACCACGATCGGCTTGTGCCGCGTGGGCCGGCTGCTGAAATCACAGCCGATCAGCATCGCCGATGCCGCCGCCCTGGCGCTAGGCACGCCCCATGATGGACGCGGTGGCCATGAGTTCCTCCAGCAGCGCCAGCGAGACCCGGCCCGATACGGCATAGGGGTCGAGCTCCGGGCGCTCCGCATACTTCAGCAGGATCGACGCGTTGATGCGCGACACATTGACCTGCCCCATCGTCCAGCCGCCGAAGCGGCGCTCGGTGATCTCTTCGTAGTGCAGCAGCACGACGTCCTTGTGGCGGACATCCTTCTGGATGTGACCGTACAGCTCGTTGACCGGCATGCGCCCGCCCTCGATGGCCTGCAGGAACACCCCCCCGCCGTAGCACAGGATGCCGGTGATGCCGCACAGCGGATTGGAGTTGCGCGATTGCGTCAGGATGGCGTCGATCGCCGCCTCGCTCGTGTCGACGGCGCGGCTGGCATAAAGCAGTCGGACCAGCATGGTGTCAGGCCCTCCCCGGGATCAGCGACAGGAATTCGCGCCGCAACGTCGGGTCCTTCAGGAAGACGCCACGCATGACCGAATTGATCATCTTGCTGTCCATGTCCTTCACCCCACGCCAGGCCATGCAATAGTGGCTGGCTTCCATGACGATGGCCAGGCCGTCCGGCTGGGTCCGCAGCTGGATCAGGTCGGCCAGCTGGACCACTGCCTCCTCCTGGATCTGCGGCCGGCCCATGACCCACTCCGCCAGACGCGCGTACTTGGACAGGCCGATCACGTTGGTGTGCTCGTTGGGCATCACGCCGATCCAGATCTTGCCGATCACCGGGCAGAAATGGTGGCTGCAGGCGCTGCGCACCGTGATCGGCCCGACGATCATCAGCTCGTTGAGATGCTCGGCATTCGGGAACTCGGTGATCGCCGGCCCGGGCACATAGCGGCCGCGAAAGACCTCGTTGACATACATCTTGGCAACGCGGCGCGCCGTGTCGTCGGTGTTGTGGTCGTTGGCGGTGTCGATGACCAGGCTGCTGAGCACGCCCTTCATCTTCTCCTCGACCTCGTCAAGCAGTTGGTCAAGCTCACCTGGCTGGACAAACTCGGCAATGTTGTCGTTGGCATGAAAGCGCTTGCGGGCGGCCAGCAGGCGCTGACGGATCTTTACCGAAACGGGAACACCTTCGTCGGCATCGGATGCGCTCATGGTGGTGGTGGAGGGCATTAACATTTTTTGATCCTAACAGTCTTTGATGACGGCCCCTGGGACCGTGGTTTCTGCGCCGGGCCGGCGCCGCGGGACGGCTCAGTAGCGCCGCCCGATCAGCAGCAGGCCCAGGCGCATCACACCGAGCGCCAGCGCCTCCAGGAAGCGCTGCTGCCAGGGCCGGTGGGCGAAAGCCTGCGGCTCGAGCAGGCGCCCGCCGCGGTGCATCGCCTGCTCCAGGCGTTCACGCAGGCCCTGCGCGAAGCCGGCGTCCTCGACGACCACGTTCGCCTCGCGCGCCAGCAGCAGGCTCAGCGGATCCAGGTTGGAGGACCCGACGGTGGCCCAGCGCGTGTCCACCACCGCCACCTTGGCATGCAGGAAGCTGGCGGCGTATTCATGGATCTCGACGCCCGCCGCCAGCAGCGCGCCATAGACCGGGCGCGATGCGTGGTACTGCAGGAAGTATTCGTAGCGGCCCTGCAGCAGCAGGCGCACACGGACGCCGCGGCGTGCCGCCGCCACCAGGCTGCGGCGCAGCCGTGCCCCCGGCAGGAAGTAGGCGTTCGCGACGATGATCTCGGTGCGCGCGCCCTCGATCGCCGCCAGGTAGGCGCTCTCGATCTTGCGCCGGTTGCGCAGGTTGTCGCGCAACACCAGCGCCGCGCGGGCCCCGCTGCGTGCCGCGGCGCCCGGCATCGGCGCCGGACCGCCCCGCTCGCCCATGACCTGCCGCACCGAAGCCTGCAGGCCCCGCCATGCGGCTGGAAACTCCCGGGCCTGCACCTCGGTGGCCATCTGCAGTCGGGACCAGAAGCGCGCCATCGCGCGGTGAGCGTCCTGCACCAGCGGGCCGGTCACGCGGACGGCAAAGTCCAGCCGCGGATCCGTCAGCGGGCCGTGGTTCGGGTCCACGTAATCGTCCAGCACATTGATGCCGCCGCAGAACGCGACCTGGCCGTCCACGACGCACAGCTTGCGGTGCAGGCGGCGCCAGCGGCTCGGGATCAGCATCCCGATGCGCCCCAGCGGCGAGAAGATGTGCCAGCGCACGCCGCTGCGGTCCAGCCGCTGGGCCCAGGGTGGCGGGAGCGCCGGCGTGCCCACGCCGTCCATCGTCAGGAACACCTGCACACCGCGCAGCGCGGCACGCTCCAGCGCCTCGGCGACCCGGCAGCCGGACGGGTCCAGGTGGAAGATGTAGGTCTCGAGCCGGACCTCGTTGCGACTGCGGTCCACCGCATCGACCAGTGCCGCGAAATACGCGGCGCCGCCTTCGAGAAGCTCGATCTGATGACCACCGCGCAGGAATGCCATGGCGTGTGGGCGTTCAATCCGGCAGCGCGAATTCGGCCAGCAGCGGCAGGTGGTCCGACATGCGCCACCAGATGCGCCCGCGCATCACCTGGGCGCCGACCGGACGCAGCCCGCGGGCGAACACATGGTCCAGCTGCACCAGCGGCAGCCGTGCCGGAAAGGTCGGGCTGCTCGCGCCGTCGAAGGACTGCAGGCCGCTGCCGGCGAGTTCCCGCGCAACCAGCGCGCGGCCATCGTTGAAGTCGCCCGCCACCAGCACCGGTGCATCGGAAGGCACCTCGCGCGCGATGTAGCGGCGCAGCTGTGCGAGCTGGCGCAGCCGGCTGGGCCGGATCAGGCCCAGGTGCACGACGATCACATGCACCGGGATGTCGTGCACCAGCAGCTCCGAGTGCAGCAGGCCCCGCTGCTCGAACCGGTGGTCGGACATGTCCTCGTGCTGGTGGTCCAGCACCGGCCAGCGGGACAGCAGCGCGTTGCCGTGCTCGCCATGGCGCGTGTAGGCGTTGGTCCGGTAGACCGCGTGGTAGCCCTCGGGCGCCAGGAAGTCTGCCTGCGGCAGCGCCGGCCAGTGGGTGAAGTAGTGCGCTTCCCGACGGTGGACCTTGCGCACTTCCTGCAGACACACCACGTCCGCGTCGAACTGCTCGATGGCCAGGCCCAGGTTGTGGATTTCCAGCCGGCGCCGCGGCCCCAGCCCCTGCACACCCTTGTGGATGTTGTAGGTTGCCACGCGCAGCGTGTTCATCGCGCCAGGTCCCTGCCGACCATGCGCGGCAGCATCAGGATCGCCTCCGCGTTCGACGGCGAATAGCAGGCTTCGGCGGCCTCCCGCCAGGGCAGCCAGCGGCTGGCAGTGTGCTCCCGCGGGTCCAGGCGCACCGGCGTCTCGGCCGGCACTTCCAGTGAGAAGAGATGCTCGGTGTTGCGCGTCACGCCGGGCGCATAGCGATGCCGCCAGGCCGGGTAGATGTCGTAGACGTTCTCCAGGTACCAGTCGCACAGCCGGTCGTGCAAGGCGCTGCCGGGACGGCAGTCGATGCCGGTCTCCTCCAGGACCTCGCGCGCCGCGGTGTCGGCGAATGCTTCGTCGATGCTGTCCTTGGAGCCGGTGACGGACTGCCAGAACTCGGCCGCATCGGCACGCCGGATCAGCAGCACCTCC
>JAEUOX010000429.1 GCA_016790475.1 Rhodoferax sp.
TGAGCGAAGCGCCCAACGGGCGCGTAGCGAGTTGCGCGATGGGGCCGCAAGCCCGAGCACCGACGGGAAGTCGGCGCGTTCAGCGCCGACCGCCCCACCGAAGCGCCGCACCGGGCCCCCACACGCCTTGGGCGACGCACCGACTACAAAACACGCAGAGGGCGACGCAACTGCTATAAAAAACGCAAAGGGCGACGCAGCAGCCAACAAGCTAGCCATCGCCCCACCCCCGTCAGCTCTGCTGCAGAAACATCCGGTAGGCCGGATTCGCCGTTTCCTCGACATACGGGTAGCCCAGCGCCTCCAGGAACCGGGCGAAGTCCGCTTCGTCTGCCGGTGGAACCTGCAGCCCGACCAGGATCCGGCCGTAGTCGGCGCCCTGGTTGCGGTAATGGAACAGGCTGATGTTCCAGCCCGGGTGCATCATGCTCAGGAACTTCATCAGGGCGCCCGGCCGCTCCGGGAACACGATGCGCAGCAGCCGCTCGTCGCGCGCCAGTGCCGAGGGGCCGCCCACCATGTAGCGGATGTGCTCCTTGGCCAGCTCGTCGTGCGTCAGGTCCAGCGCCTTGAAACCTTGCTTGTTGAAGTTGGCCGTGATCCGGGTGCTTTCGCCCTTGCCTTGGGTCGTCAGCCCGACGAACACATGCGCCAGCGACGCGTCGCTGATGCGGTAGTTGAACTCGGTCACGTTGCGCGGCCCGCCCGGCAACTCGCCGATCAGGGCGCAGAAGCGGCGGAAGCTGCCGCGCTCCTCCGGGATCGTCACCGCGAACAGCGCCTCACGCTCCTCGCCGACCTCGGCCCGTTCGGCCACGAAGCGCAGCCGGTCGAAGTTCATGTTGGCGCCGCACAGGATCGCCGCGTAGGTCTCGCCGCGGGTCTTGCGGCTGGTCACGTACTGCTTGATCGCGGCCACCGCCAGTGCGCCGGCTGGCTCGACGATGCTGCGGGTGTCGATGAACACGTCCTTGATGGCTGCGCAGACCGCGTCCGTGTCCACTGTCATGAACTCGTCGACCAGGCCGCTGGCGATGCGGAAGGTCTCCTCGCCGACGAGCTTGACGGCGGTGCCGTCGGAGAACAGACCGACATCGTTGAGCGTAACCCGCTGGCCGGCCGCGACCGACTGCGCCATCGCGTCGGAATCGTTCATCTGCACGCCGATCACCCGGATACCGGGACGGACCGCCTTGATGTAGTTGGCCACGCCCGAGACCAGCCCGCCGCCGCCGATGGCCACGAAGACCGCGTGCAGCTCGCCTTGGTGCTGGCGCAGGATCTCCATGCCGATCGTGCCCTGGCCAGCGATCACGTCCGGGTCGTCGAACGGGTGCACGAAGGTCAGGCCCTGCTCGTCCTGCAGCTTCAGTGCGTGTGCATAGGCGTCGGAGTAGCTCTCGCCGGCCAGCGCGATCTCGCCGCCCAGCGTGCGTACTGCGTCCACCTTGACCTGCGGCGTTGTGGTCGGCATCACGATGACGGCCCGGCATCCCAGCTTGTGCGCGCTCAACGCGACGCCCTGGGCATGGTTGCCGGCCGACGCGCAGATCACGCCGCGTGACAGCTGCTCCGGCGACAACTGCACCATGCGGTTGTAGGCGCCGCGCAGCTTGAAGCTGCGCACCGGCTGC
>JAEUOX010000020.1 GCA_016790475.1 Rhodoferax sp.
GTAGCCGCTCTCCAGCTGGCCGTTGTTGGTCAGATGGTCGCCGCTGTCAAGCAGCAGCCCGCCCCCTTCCGTGTGCGACAGCAGGCTCATGGTGCCGTTGTTCGCGAAGCTGCTGCCCGGACTGAAGCCCGGGTTCAGGGGGCCGGAGACCAGCAGATCGCCGGTGCCGATGCCACTGGCGGGCGGCAGGCCGGCCGGGGCTGTCCAGCCCGACTGCAGCAGCTCGAAGGTGGTGGCCCGGGCCGGCCCCAGTGCTCCCAGCGCGGCGAGGACGGACGCCGTGAGCGCCCGCCGGGCGTAGCGGTGCGGCATCCGCTTGCGGAAGGTGGTTGGCATCGCAACTCCCTGGTGCGCGGCAGGGCCCGGAGAGGACGCATGGACACCGCGCTGGCGGCATTGTGCGGACCGGTTGCACGGCGCGGCAATAGGCCGTTCGGCCCTGTGCAGTGGCGCCTAGGCGACAATCCCGGCGTGACAACATCCAGCCGCAGCCCCGATGCGGTCGCCGACCGACCCGACAGCCCCGTCCCATGGGCGACGTCGAGCCGTTTCGTGCGGGTGGCGATCCTGTGCATCGGATCCGGCGCTGTCGCGTTCCTGCTGGCGCTGCTGGCATTTGCGCCTCACCAGCATGTGCGCATGGTCGGGCCCGCTTGCCTGCTCGTGCTGTGCACCATCACCTGGATCCTGCAGGCGCGTGGCAGGATGCGCACCGCCATCGCGTGGCTGGTCATCGGCACCTGGATCCTCCTCGTCGCCATCTGCGTGTTCAATGGCGGTGTGCGCACGCCGGCCATGACGGCCTTCGCGCCGCTGATCATCATGGCCGGCTGGCTGATGGGCGTGCGCACGGCGGGCACGCTGGCGGTACTGACGCTGGCTGCCGGCCTGGGTTTCGTCGTGGCGGATGGGGCCGGAGCGCTGCCGGCGCAGCCGCCAACCTCGCCGCTGATGTTCTGGGCGGTCCAGGCCGCGATGCTTGCAGCCTCCGCCGCGATGATCGCGTTCTTCCTGCGCAACTACCGCGAGCGGATCTCCGAGGTCCGCAGGTTAAGCGGCAACCTGGCCCGGCTGGAGGCCGAGGCGGCGGTTGCCGAGACGGTGCGGCGCAGCAACTACCTGCTGGACCGTACCGGCCGCATGGCCCGGGTCGGCGGCTGGGAGCTGGATGTACCCACCCGGACCCTGACCTGGACGACCGAAGTGTTCCTGATCCATGAACTGCCGCCTGGTCCGACGCCGCCGTTCGAGGAGGCGATGGCGCTTTTCGCGCCGCCGGTCCGGGCGACGCTCGAGGCAGCGGCGCGTGATGCGATCGAGCACGGTCGCAGCTGCGACCTGGAGCTGCCGCTGGTCACGGCGGGCGGGCGCGACATCTGGGTGCGAATGATCGGCGAGCCGCAATGGGTGGACGGCACGATCCGCCGTCTGGGGGGCACGGTGCAGGACAGCACGGAGCAGCGCGCGGCAGCGCAGGCGCTGCAGACCAGCGTCGAGAACCTGCAGCGCACGCTGGAGTCCATCGGCGAGGGCATCTTCGCCTACGACGGGCGCGATCCGAGCGGCCGCCTGCTGTTCGCGAACGACGAGGTCTTCCGCATCTGGAACATCCCGCTGGAGGAGGCGCCGCAGACCGGCCGTGCCGGGATCATCACGGCCGCGCGCAGGTTGTTCCTGGATCCGGACGCGGAGGTCGCCCGGATCGAGCAGATCCTGGCCACACCCACGCCCCACGAGGACCGCGTCCGCCTCAACGACGGACGGGTGCTGCTGCGCCGCAGTGCGCCGATCCTCGGCAATGGCGGCGTCTCGCGGGTCTGGACCTTCCGCGACGTGACCCGCGAGGAGCAGGCGCTGGCGGCG
>JAEUOX010000388.1 GCA_016790475.1 Rhodoferax sp.
TGCCGATCCAGATGTAGGGCACCCGCCGCCAGCCCAATGCGGAGACATGCGTGTCGGAGCGGAAGCCGATCAGCGCGCGCAATGGCGCGAACACCAGCGGCAGCGCCACCATCAGCGAGACCAGCCAGGCCGGCACATGCAACTCGACAATCATGACCCGGTTCAGCGTGCCATACAGCAACGCCATCGCCATGCCGACCGAGACCTGGAACAGCGAGAGCCGCAGCAGGCGGCCCAGCGGCAGTTCGCGCGTGGCGGCATCCGCAAACGGCATGAAGCGCGATCCCACGCGGGCCCACTGGCCCGCGAGTTTCAGGTTCAGCTGTCTGACGGAACGCAGGGCGGTCATCGGCGTGCGAGCTCCAGGGCCTGCGACGTGTAGAAGCCGCTCGAGACCCGCCGGGTGCGCCCCAGCGCCCAGGCGCCCAGCTGCGGCTCGGCGCGCAGCATGCGGTGCAGCCCGGCCTCGCGCACCGGCACGATGGACGGCGCGCGGTCACCCCGCGGGAACAGCCGGCCCACCGCGCGCATGGCCACCAGCGCCGGATTGCTCGGCGCATAGGTGAAGACGATGCTGCCGCGGGTGCGCTGGGCCAGACCGGCCAGCACGCGGACGGCGTCGGCCGGCTCGTAGTGGATCAGCGAGTCCATGCCTACGACATGGTCGAAGCTGCCCAGTGCCGGGTCGAGCAGGTCCGCGCAGGCCAGCTCGACCGAGCCCGGAGCATCGGCGCGGCGCAGTTCGGCCGGCAGGCGCTCACGCGCCAGATCGATCAGCGTCTGCGACAGGTCGACACCCAGCACGCTGGCACCGCGCTGCGCCGCCTCGACCGCCAGCGCCCCGGTGCCGCAGCCGGCATCCAGGATGCGCAGGCCGCGCAAGTCGTGCGGCAGCCAGGACAGCAGCGTGGCCCGCATCTGGTCGCGCCCGGCGCGCACCGTGGCGCGGATGCGGCTCACCGGCGCATCGGAGGTCAGCCGGGCCCAGGCCTGCGCCGCCGTGCGGTCGAAGTAGGTTTCGATCTGGCCGCGGCGCTGCTGGTAGGAGAGTTGCGTCATGGTCGGAGGTCCTCAGTCGAATCCCAGCAGGTCGAAGATGTCGCGGTCCTTCATCGGCACCGCGCGCAGCGGTTCGCTGCCCAGCCACAGGGCTGCCGCCGGGCGCATGTATTCCTTCTGCACGGCTTCGAGTTCGGGCGAGTGCTCCATCTCGAACAGCGTGGACTTCTTCAGCCGGCTGCGTCGGATCACGTCCAGATCCGGGAAGTGCGCGGCCAGCTTCAGGCCGATCTTCTCGTTGTACTTGTCGATCTGGTCGGTGGCCGCGCTGCGGTTCGCGATCACTCCGCCGAGGCGCACGTTGTAGTTCTTGGCCTTCGCGCCGATGGCCTGCACGATGCGGTTCATCGCGAAGATCGAGTCGAAATCGTTCGCGGTGACGATCATCGCGCGGTCGGCGTGCTGCAGCGGCGCGGCAAAGCCGCCGCAGAACACATCGCCCAGCACGTCGAAGATCACGACATCGGTGTCTTCCAGCAGGTGGTGTTCCTTGAGCAGCTTGACGGTCTGTCCGACGACATACCCGCCGCAGCCGGTGCCCGCCGGCGGGCCGCCGGCCTCGACGCACATCACGCCGTTGTAGCCGGGGAACACGAAGTCCTCGACCCGCAGTTCCTCGGCATGGAAGTCGACCGTCTCGAGCACGTCGATCACGGTCGGCAGCATCTTCTTGGTCAGCGTGAAGGTGGAGTCGTGCTTCGGATCGCAGCCGATCTGCAGCACGCGCTTGCCCATCTTCGAGAACGCGGCCGACAGGTTGCTCGAGGTCGTGCTCTTGCCGATGCCGCCCTTGCCGTAGATCGCGAAGACCTTGGCCGTGCCGATTTTGACGCTCGGGTCCAGCTCAACCTGCACGCTGCCCTCGCCGTCGAGCCGCGATACGTTGCGCTGTCCCGGGCGCTTGATGTCAGGGAACGGAACCGTGGTGGTGGTCATGCAGTACTGCCTTCATAAACGCCTTCGAGGCGATCTTCGAGTTCCTCGCCGGCCTGGCGCAGGGCGGCCAGCATGGCCGCGTCGGGTTGCCAGAACTTGCGCTCCGACGCTTCCAGCAGCCGGCTGGCCACACGCGCGGACGCGGTCGGATTGAGCTTCGCCAGCCGCTCGCGCATGGCCGGGTCGAGCATGAAGGTCTCGCTGAGCTTCTCGTAGACCCAGGGCTGGACCTGGCCGGTCGTGGCCGACCAGCCCATCGTGTTGGTCACATGCAGCTCCAGCTGGCGTACGCCTTCGTAGCCGTGCTTCAGCAGGCCCTCGTACCACTTCGGGTTCAGCATCCGGGTGCGGGTCTCCAGCGCGACCTGGTCGCTGAGCGTGCGCACCGTGCCGCCGCCATTGCTGTCGCGCGTCTGGTCGCCGATGTAGACCGGCGCGACGCTGGCGTCGGCGCCCTTGGCCCGCTGGATCGCGCGGCTGATGCCGCCCAGCGTGTCGAAATAGGTGTCCACCGTCGTGACACCGAGCTCGACCGAATCCAGGTTCTGGTAGGCCAGCTCGACGCCGGACAGAACACTCTGCAGCAGCCGGGCCTGCTGCACCGGGCGCCCGGCACGGCCGTAGGCGAAGCCCTTGCGGCGGCTGTAGGTCTCGGCCAGCTCGTCCTCGTCCTCCCAGCGGCTGTTGTCCACCAGGCTGTTGACGTTGGAGCCGTAGGCGCCCTCGGCGTTGCCGAACACGCGCAGTGCCGCGGTCTCGATGTCGCCGCCATGCTGCGCCTGGTAGGCCAGCACATGCTTGCGGATGAAGTTGCGCTCGGTCGGCTCGTCGGCGCTGGCGGCCAGGAAGGCGGCCTCGGCCAGCAGCTTGATCTGCAGCGGCAGCAGGTCGCGGAAGATGCCCGACAGCGTGATGACAACGTCGATGCGCGGGCGGCCGAGCTCCTGCAGCGTCATCAGTTCCGCGCCGGCCAGGCGGCCGTAGCTGTCGAAACGCGGGCGGGCGCCCATCAGGGCCAGCACCTGCGCGATCGGCCCGCCTTCGCTCTTCAGGTTGTCGGTGCCCCACAGCACCATCGCGATCGACTCGGGGAAGGCGTGGCCGTCCTCCATGTGTTTCTGCAGCAGCCGCTC
>JAEUOX010000468.1 GCA_016790475.1 Rhodoferax sp.
CACCAGTTCCAGGGCAACAACCGCACGGTCGACAACACCTCGATCCGTGTGACGTTCCCGCCGCTGCCCAACCTGCAGGTCACGGCGCTGACACCGCCGACCGAGCCGACCTCCGGCAGCGAGACCATCGTCAGCTGGGTCGTCACGAACAACGGCACCGGGCCGACCAGCGCACCGTATTGGTACGACCATGTCAAGTTGTCGCTGAACACCGTCTGGGGTGACGGCGACGACGTGGACATGGGCTATGTCGTGAACCCGAACTATCTGTCGGTGGGAGAGAGCTACACCAACAGTCGCACGATCAGCATCCCGAAGGGCTTCAGCGGGGACTACTACATCCTGGTCAAGACCGACACCTTCGACAACGTCGAGGAGGACAAGAACGAAGGCGACAACGTCCTGTCCACGCCGGAAAAGGTGCGCTTCCTGCTGACCCCGCCGCCCGACCTGCGGGTGCAGCGGGTCGAGGCCGACAACATCGGCTTCTCCGGCGAGAACATCAACGTCAGCTGGACGGTCGTCAACGACGACCGCTTCGCCAGCGGCCGCACGCTGGAAGCCGGCTGGAACGACCGTGTCATCATGTCGTCCGACGACGTGCTGGGCAATGCCGACGACCGCAACATGGGCGACTTCTGGCACATCGGCACCGGCGCCGGCCAGCTGGAGCCGGGCGAAAGCTACCAGGTCACGAAGAGCATCAAGCTGCCGATCGGCGTGGTCGGCGAGCACTACTTCTTCGTCATCACCGACGTCAACAACCATGTCTACGAGCATGGCTTCGAGTTCAACAACTTCACGGTGGACATGCTGCCGGACGACTCCGGGCCGGAACCCACGACGATCCTGCTGACGCCGCCACCCGATCTGGAGGTGATGCGTGTCACCACGGGTGGCAGTGCACTGGCCGGCAATCCGTTCTCGGTCACCTGGCAGGTCGGCAACTTCGGCGCCGAGGCCACCCGCAACAACTACTGGGTCGACCGGGTCTACCTGTCGCTGGATGGCACCCTGGACGGCGCGGACATCCTGCTGGGTGAGCGTGGCCACTCCGGCGCACTGAGCCGCTACGAGGAAGACGCGGACGGCAACCCGGTGGGCAACTACGCCTACACCACCACCGCCAGCTTCACGCTGCCCTTCGGCATCAGCGGCAACTACCGCGTGATCGTCAAGACCGACGCCGGCAACCAGGTGTTCGAGGGCCTCCCCAACCCGAGCGACCCGTTCGGCGAGAACAACAACACCGCCGCCTCGGCCAATGTCAGCATCAGCAGCCAGCCGGCCGACCTGGTGGTCAGCCGCTTCGACGCGCCGGCCACCGGCGAGGCCGGTCGCCAGGTCAGCCTGGGCTGGACCGTCAGCAATGTCGGCGTAGGCTCCAGCATCAACAACCTGATCCTGGACCGGGTCTATGTGTCCTACGACGAGATCTTCGGCGACGAGGACGACATCTTCCTCGACACCATCTCGCGCAACGGCGTCGTGCCGGCCGGCACGAGCTACGACAAGGACGCTTCGGTCACGCTGCCGCTGAGCCTGGTCGACGGCACCTACTGGCTGTACGTGCGTACCGACGCCACCGGCGGCGTCTACGAGTCCAACGAGGACAACAACATCGCCGACCGGCGCATCACCGTGACGCGCAGGACCGCCGACCTGGAAGTCACCGACGTCGGCCACGCGACGAGCGCCACCGCCGGCCAGACGCTGGCGGTCGACTGGCGCGTGCAGAACGAAGGCACCAGCACGACCAACATCGGCTACTGGTACGACGCGGTCTACCTGTCGCTGGACCAGACGCTGGACGGCAGTGACATCGAACTGGGCGCACGCTACCGCAACAGCGGTCTGGCGCCGGGGCTGGGCTACGACGCGGCGGGCAACTTCCAGCTGCCCAGCAACCTGGCCACGAACGACTACTTCATCATCGTGCGCACGGACCGCGACAACCAGATCACGGAAGGCGCGGCGGGCGAGCTGAACAACCTGCGGGCCTCCACCGGCACGGTGCACATCACCGCTGCGGTCACGACGCCGCCGGACCTGGTGGTGGTGTCGGTCGATGCCCCCGACACCGCGATCAGTGGCCAGACCATGCAGGTGAGCTGGACCGTGCGCAACGACGGCACCGGTCCCGCCGACAACCGCGCCTGGTACGACGCGGTCTACCTGTCGCGCGATGGCGTGCTGGACCGCAATGCCGACATCTACCTCGGCTATGCGTCGCGCAACGGCCTGGGCGTGGGCGAGAGCTACACCCAGACGCTGGACCTGACCGTGCCGCTGGGCCAGTCCGGGCCGTTCTACGTGTTCGTCGTGACGGACGGCGGGCGGGCCATCAGCGAGTCCGACGAGTTCAACAACGCCACGCAGGACGCGGCCTTCACGCAGGTTTCGCTGGCACCACCGGCCGACCTGGTGGTGGGCACGATCACGCTGCCGGAGAACGGTGTTCCCGGCCGTTCCGCCACGATCGGCTTCAGCATCAACAACAACGGCACCAACCCGGCACTGGGCAGCTGGAGCGATTCGGTCTACCTGTCGCTGGACGAGGTCTGGGACATCAACGACGCGCTGTTCGGCGTGGCGCAGCACAACGGCACCGTGGTCGGTGGCGCGAGCTACAGCAACAGCGTCACCGGCACGCTGCCGGGCGTGACGCCGGGCAACTACCACGTGATCGTGCGCAGCGACATCCGCAACCACATCCCGGAGAGCAACGAGGCCAACAACATCGGCGGCAGCCTGGACACCGTCGAGCTCGACGTCGACGCGCTGACGATGGGCGTGGCCTCGAACTACACGCTGGCCACCGGCCAGGCGGTGTACTACAAGTTCACGGTGGGCGAAGGGGAAACGGTGCGCCTGGCGCTGGACAGCGTGGTCAACGACAACGCCAACGAGCTGTATGTGCGCTACGGCAGCATGCCGACGCGCGGGCAGTTCGACTTTGCCGCGCGCGAAGGCTTCACCGCCGACCCGCAGCTGGTGATCCCGACGACGCAGGCCGGCACCTACTACGTGATGGCCTACGGGCAGCACGCGCCACGCACGGCCGCCGCGCCGGACGGCCCGGCCTTCAGCATCCTGGCGCAGATCATCCCGTTCTCGATCACCGACGTGGACGCGCGCATCGTCAGCAACGCCGGCGACGTGACGCTGCGCATCCAGGGCGCGAAGTTCGGCGACAACACCGACTTCAGCCTGGTGGATGCCGCGGGGAACCGCATCCATGCGCATGCGATCCAGCTCGACAACTCCAGCAACGCCTACGCCACCTTCAGCCTGTTCCAGGCGGCGCTGGGCAGCTATACCGTGGTGGCCGACCAGCTCGGCACGCTGGCCGATGGCAGCACCGGCATCCTGGCCAGCACCAGCCTGGTCGACGCCGTGACGGTGCGCGAATCGCTGGAGGCCGACGGGGTCTACCTGAACATCGCCGGCCCGACCGACGTGATGGTCAACCGCACCAACCTGTTCACGCTGAACTACGTGAACGATGGCGGCGAGGACGTCATGGCGCCGCTGATCATCTTCGAGAGCACCACGGCCACGCCGATCGGCCTGTCTGCCACCAGCATGCACACCTCGCCGGTGCAGATCCTGGCCGCGAGCTACGACGGCCCGATGGACATCCTGCGCCCCGGTGCGCGCTACAGCGTGCCGATGGTGTTCCAGAGCGGGGGCACGGTCATGTCGCTGGACATGCGTGCCGGGCGCATCATGGCGGACGACATCCGGCTGATCACCGACTGGGACACCATCGAAGCCAGTGTCCGGCCCGTCGGCTCCGACCAGGCCGAATGGGACGCCTTCTGGGGCCGGGTCCAGCCGCTGATCGGCGTCACCTGGGGCGAGTACGTCACCGTGCTCAACAGCATGATGCTGCAGGTCTCGCAGGCCGGCGAGCCGGTGCGTGACGTGCGCGACATCTTTGCCCGGATGATGGTGCTCAACCCCGACTACGTGCCGTACGCGGCCATGAGCGGCGAGCTGCATGACTCCGTGGACGACGCCGGCGTGGCCGACGTGCAGATGGCCGCCTACCTGGTCCATGACGATGGCCGCCTGGAGCACAAGGGCACGACGATCACCGACGACACCGGTCACTTCAGCTTTGCGCGGCTGATGCCGGGCACCTACAAGATCGTGGCTGTCGGCCGGGCCCTGGACATGGACCGCAACGGCCAGCTCGATCTGACCGCGCCGCAATTCACGCTGGGCCACACTGCACCCGGCTCGGCCGGCACGATCTACGTGCAGCCCCTGGCCGGCATCGGCGCCAGCAACGACAGCAACCCGGTGCTCGACCGCGATGCCAACGGCGTCACCCACATGGTCTGGACGCGTGACGGCATCGTCTGGCACGCCTGGTACGACCTCGCCACCCGGCAGTGGAAGGACGCACAGGCGATCTCCACCGGCGAGAGCTTCGCACCGGCCATGGCGTCCAGCGGCCAGCTGTTCCACGATGCCGCAAACCAGACCACCGCCGGCACCGTGATCGCCTGGCAGCAGGGCCGTGGCAATGCCTCCGAGATCTGGTACGCGGTCGCCCGGGCGAAGGCCGGCGGCGGCTTCGAATGGTCCGCCCCGGTGCAGCTCACCAGCGACACGACGGTGGACGTGGCACCAGAGGTCATCATCGGCGACACCGGCCTGGTGATGATCACGCATCTCAAGCGCGATGGCGACATCCAGGACGACACCGACATCTACTACGACATCTTCGCGATGAGCGAGGCCGACTTCACCTGGCCGGCTGCGGCCGAGCCGGAAGCGGCGGTCGTCGAGCTTGCCGCCGCGGATACCGCACTGGACACCGAGGGCGTCAGCGTGGCCTACGGCCGGCAATGGAAATTCGGCCCCTGGGACTTCTTCGGCACCGAGGCCGAGATCGTGCTGGCGCTGTCCGGCCAGGTCTCCGAGGCCGACTGCAAGGCGACGTTGGGCGCCCAGGGCCAGATCTCCGGCTCGTTCAAGGGCAGCAGCATCCGCTCGACGATCTCCGGCAACGGCAACGTCGCCGCGGAATGGAGCGTCAACGAAGCCGCCAAGGACTGGCAGTTCAACAGCGCCAAGGCCGGCTGGGGCGCCAGCGCGCAGTTCGACTGGCGCTATGGCCTGTCCACGCTGCTCAGCAAGATCCCGCACCCGGCGGTCACCAGTGCCTACCTGTCGTACAGCCTGGCGGTCGCATTGGCCGAGAAGGTCGGCCTGACCTTCGAAGACGGCATCACGTTCGGCGGCGGCGCGAGCTTCACCGGCATGGAGTGGACGCTGACGCAGCCCTTCCCGGATTTCGTCTGGCCGGAATCGATCGCCGAGGCCAGCCTGAGCGGTACGCTGGGTGTGTATGCCCAGCTCGACGCGGGCCCGGACTCGGTCCGCCTGCAGGGCGACATCACCGTCACGGTGGATATCGCGCCGGAAGTGCAGCTCAAGTCCATCACCGGCAACATCACGCTCAGCGGCAATCTCGGCTGGTTCACGTTCAACGAGGTGTTCTCGATCAGCTTCTACAGTGCCTCCGGCCTGGAGACGGCCGACGGCGCCGTGCAGACCCAGGACGCCAGCGGGCCGATCTTCGACCCGGGCAGCCTGCTGGGCTCCACCGCGCTGTATGGCACGAACCATGTCGTGGCGAATGCGGGCAGCGATGTCGCGATCGACTCGGCGGTGTCGATGGCGCGCGACGGCAGCGTGCTGTTCGGCGCCTGGACGCACATGGCGGACCCGAACGTCGAGATCGGCTCCGACATCCTGGTGGCTGAATATGCCGGCGCCTGGGCCACCCCGGCGGCGATTGCAGGCGCGAGGGGCCTCAACAGCGACGCCACCGCCGCGGTGGACGCGCAGGGCCGGCGCATGGTCCTGTGGACCCATGCCGACAGCAGCGGCCTGAACGGCAGCAATCTGACGCTGGAGAACTACGAAGCGGCACTCGACAGCAACAACGTCGTGTTTGCCACCTACGACGAGCTCACCGGCAGCTGGAGCGCGATGCAGACGCTGGCGGTCACCGAGGGCATGGACACCGGCCTGACGATCGGCCACGACGCGGCAGGCAACATCGTCGCGTCCTGGGTGCGCAAGGGGCTGGATACGCTCGACCACCTGATGACCGCCACCTGGAACGGCAGCGGCTGGAGCGGCGCCACCGAGGTGGCAGTCGGCGCCAGCATCATGGATCCGGCGATCGAGCAGCTCGGCGACGGCATCATCGTGATGTGGGAACAGGACGGCGACCCGGATCCGGATGCCTCCGACTTCACGCTGCACTACAGCATCTTCACCGGTGGCGCCTGGTCTGCCGGGGCGCTGTTCGATCCGATCGCGATGGCCACCGGCCTGGCGCTGAGTGCCGGCGTGCCGGTCAGCAGCGTGGCCGATACCAGCCTGGACACGCAGGGCCTGTTCCCGCCCTTCCCGGTGCCGGAGGAGTGCCTCAAGTGCAAGCCGGAAGAGATCAAGCGCATCCGCGAATCCGCGCCGGTCTGCCGCGATGGCGGTGGCACCCAGGTCACCTTCGACTCCAAGACCTGCACCGAGAAGACCATCGTCTACCGGCCCTGCGTCGTGCGTCCGCGTGACCCCAACGACATCATCGGGCCGGAGGGTTATGGCGACGAGGGTTGGGTGGCGGCCAGCAGCAACCTGGGCTACATGATCCGCTTCGAGAACGCGGCCGATGCCACGGCGCCGGCGCAGGAGGTCGTGATCACGCAACAGCTCGACGCCGATCTCGATTGGCGCACCTTCCGCGTCGACGACTTCGGCTTCGGCGACCAGCTCGTCGAGGTGGACGGCAAGAGCGGCTTCTACCAGAAGCGGCTCGACTTCACCGCCGACCCGACGCGCGGCTATTTCCTGGACGTGTCGGCGTCGGTGGACATCTCCACCGGCATCGTCACCTGGAAGCTGACCACGATCGATCCGGCCACCGGCGACGTGCCGCAGGAGGCCAGCGTCGGTTTCCTGCCGGTCAACGACACCGTCTACGACGAGAACCACGATGTCGTGACCCAGGGCACCGGGCGCGGCGAGGGCTTCGTGACCTACACCGTCAAGGCGCTGCGCAGCGCAACCACCGGCACCGTCATCGACGCGCAGGCGCTGATCGTGTTCGACACCGAAGAACCGATCGAGACCCCGGCCATCAGCAACATGCTGGACGCCGTGGATCCGGAGAGCGCGGTGATCGCGTTCGCCACCAGCACCACCGCCAGCCGCGAGATCGACGTGCGCTGGTCCGGCCAGGACGATGCCGAGGGCTCCGGTGTGCGCGACTACTCGGTCTGGGTCTCCGTCAATGGCGGCAGCTTCGAGGTCTGGCTCGTGGACACCGAGCTCACCGAGGCGATCTACATCGGCGAGGAGGGCAACACCTACAGCTTCTACACCACCGCCCGGGACAACGCCGACAACGAGGAGGCCCGTCCCACGACGGGTGATGCCTCCATCACCGTCTCCAGCGGCACCGGCAGCCTCAGCGGCACGAAATTCGAGGACTTCGACGGGGACGGCGTACGCGACGCGGGCGAAACCGGCCTGGCCGGCTGGACGATCTACCTGGACGCCGATGACGACAGCGTGCTGGATGCGGGCGAGATCAGCACCGTCACGCAGGAAGACGGCAGCTACAGCTTCATCGATCTGGACCCGGGCAGCTACACCGTGCGCGAGGTCGCGCAGGCCGGCTGGCTGCAGACCACACCGAGCCAGGTGGTCAGCGTGGTGTCCGGAGCAGCCACCACCGGCATCGACCTCGGCAACTTCGCACTGGCGCAGATCGGCGGCCAGGTGTTCAGCGACACCAATGCCAACGGCGTGCTGGACGACGGCGAGACCGGTCTGGCCGGCTGGACGCTGACGCTCGACCAGGGCAGCAACGGCAGCATCGAGGCCACCACCACGACCGACGCCTACGGCTTCTACCGCTTCACCGGTGTCGGCCCGGGCGTCTACACCGTGCTGCAGGTGTCGCAGGCCGGCTGGCTGCAGACCGGCCCGGCCGGCGGCAGCCATACGGCACAGCCCACCAGCGGCGAGGACATCGGCAGCAAGGACTTCGCGAACGTCGCGGCCGCGCGCATCAGCGGCACCAAGTTCGAGGACACCAACGGCAACGGCCAGCGCGACGCTGGCGAGCGGGGCCTGGCCGGCTGG
>JAEUOX010000471.1 GCA_016790475.1 Rhodoferax sp.
GCCTTGGTGCCGAGCTTTACGCGCAGCAGTTCCTCCGCCTTGGCCATGTCGCCTTGGGCTTCAGTCAGCGCGCGTTTGCATTCCATCATGGGGGCGTCGGTCTTGCCGCGCAGTTCAGCCACCATGCTTGCCGTGATTGCAGCCATTTTTTCTCTCCGTACGTGATGCTCAAAATTCTAGGGGGAAGGCTAAAAAAAAGGGGCATCAATGCCCCTTTCTGGTAGCGCCAGGGGCTTCAGGCCGATGCCTCGTCCACTTCGACGAATTCGTCGGCGGTCTCGGAGGACACCGCCTTGACGACGTCGTCCACCGCATTGGCGCGGCCTTCCAGCACGGCGTCCGCAATGCCCCGCGCATACAGCGTGACGGCCTTCGCGGAGTCATCGTTGCCGGGGATCACGTAGTCGATGCCTTCAGGCGAGTGGTTGGAGTCGACCACGCCGATCAGCGGGATGCCCAGCTTGCGGGCCTCGGCAACGGCAATCTTGTGGTAGCCGACGTCGATCACGAAGATTGCGTCCGGCAGCGCGTTCATGTCCTGGATGCCGCCGATGTCCTTCTCGAGCTTCTCGAGTTCACGGGCGAACATCAGCTGTTCCTTCTTGCTCATGTTCTCCAGGCCGGCTTCCTGCTGGAGCTTCATGTCCTTCAGGCGCTTGATCGAGGTCTTGACCGTCTTGAAGTTGGTGAGCATGCCGCCCAGCCAGCGCTGGTCGACATAGGGCACGCCGGCGCGCTGCGCCTCGGCGGCGACCGTCTCGCGGGCCTGGCGCTTGGTGCCGACCATCAGCACCGTGCCGCGGCGGGCCGTCAGCTGGCGCACGAACTTGGCGGCCTCCTGGAACATCGGAAGCGACTTTTCCAGGTTGATGATGTGGATCTTGTTGCGATGGCCGAAGATGAACGGGGCCATCTTGGGGTTCCAGAAGCGGGTCTGGTGTCCGAAATGGACGCCGGCTTCCAGCATTTCGCGCATGGTGACTGACATGATGAACTCCAAAGGTTGGGTCTAAAATCCGGCCCGCCATCCGACACCCCGGCGTCGGGATCAGTCACGTTCGACCCCTTGCCGCAGCGCGGACACCTTGATGGGGCCGGTTTGCGATTGCTCTGCCAAAGGCCCGTGGGCCACCCGGCAAAACCCGGCGAATATAACACAGGACACCCCTCCCGATGCCCTACGCCCCCCTGTCCGACCTCGTCAGCACACGCGCCCGGATCCGCCAGCGCGACACCGATGCCCGCTCCGAGATGGAGGCCTGCATCGCCGTCAGCACCTCGGCCCGCTGCCAGCATGTGTTCGGCACGACCCGCTTCGACGCAGCGCGTGCCGAGGCCGCCGAGCCCCATCGCGCGGCGCTGCCCCTGGCCGGCCTGGCCGTCACCGTGAAGGATCTTTTCGACGTCGCCGGCCAGACCACCGCGGCCGGCTCCCGCGTGCTGGCCGATGCCGCCCCGGCCGCGCAGGACTGCCCCGCGGTGGCGCGGCTGCGCGCGGCCGGCGGCGTCATCACCGGGCGTACCCACATGGTCGAGTTCGCGTTCTCCGGGGTGGGCATCAACCCGCATCTCGGCACACCGGCCAATGCGGCCAGCCGTGACGTGCCGCTGATCCCGGGAGGCTCCTCCTCCGGCGCCGCCGTCTCGGTGGCGACCGGCGCCGCCTTCGTCGGACTGGGCTCGGACACCGGCGGCTCGATCCGGATCCCGGCAGCGCTCAACGGCATCGTCGGTTTCAAGAGCACTGCACGCCTGGTGCCGACGCAGGGCGCAATTCCACTGTCGACGACGCTGGACACCGCCTGTGCGCTGACACGTTCGGTCGAGGATGCCATGCTGGTGCATGAGGTCCTCGCCGCGCGGCCGGTGGTGCGCAGCACCGCGCCGCTGTCGGCCTACCGGCTGGCCGTCGTGAAGCGGCTGCTGCTGGACGACCTGGAGCCGGCGGTGGCCCGCGCGTTCGAGCGCACGCTGGCCACGCTGCGGCGCCACGGCGCGCAGATCGTCGAGCGGGACCTGCCGGAACTCGACGCGCTCGCCGGCATCAACGCCACCGGCGGCTTCTCCGCCGCCGAGAGCTTCGCCTGGCACCGCCGGCTGCTGGCCGAACACGGCGACGCCTACGACCCGCGGGTCGCGCTGCGCATCCGGCGTGGCGCGACGATGGGGGCGGCCGAGTATGTGGACCTGCTGCGCGCCCGCGCCGACTGGATCACCCGGATGCAGACCCGGCTGGCCGCGTGGGACGCGCTGCTGTGCCCCACCGTGCCGATCGTCGCGCCGCCGATCGCGCTGCTCGCGCCGGGAGCCGAGCGCGACGAGGCCTTCTTCCGCGTCAACGGCCTGCTGCTGCGCAACACCAGCATGGTGAACATGCTGGACGGCTGCGCGATCTCGATCCCCTGTCACACACCGGACGAACTGCCGGTCGGCCTGATGGTGTGGCAGGGCCCGATGCGCGATGATGGCGTCCTGAACGTCGCCCGCCAGATCGAATCGGCGCTGTCGCACGCCTGAGCCTGCAGAGATGCCGGGCGGCGGTGCCGGCCCGGGCGGACCGATCACCCAAGGGATTCATGAAAATTGCAGTCATTGGCGCCGGCATCATCGGCGTCACCACGGCCTACGAGCTGGGCCGCGACGGCCACGAGGTCACCGTCTTCGAACGCCGCGGAGCTGCCGCCGAGGAGGCCAGCTTCGCGAATGCCGGCATCATTGCGCCGGGCTATGTCAGCCCCTGGGCCGCGCCCGGCATGCCGGGCAAGGTGCTGTCGCAGTTGCTGAGCCGCCATGCGAGCATGCGCTTCACGCTGCCGCTGGGCCTGCCGGAACTGGCCTGGCTGTGGCGCTGGTACCGCGCCTGCCGGATGGACAGCTACCGCACGAACCGGGCCCGGCTGCAGGCGCTGGCCCACTACAGCCGGCAGCGGCTGCATACGCTGTCGGACGCCTTGCGGCTGTCCTTCGACCGTAGCGACGGTTACCTGGTGCTGCTGCGCACCGAGCGCGACCGGGCCTGGGCCGAGCCGGGTCTGCAGCTGCTGCGCGACGCGGGCGTCAAGTTCGCGCTGGTGGACGCGGCGCAGGCGCGCACGCTGGAGCCGGCCCTGAATCCGGACACCCGGCTGCATGGCGCGATCCAGCTGCCGGAGGACGAGGTCGCGAACTGCCGGCAGTTTGCGCTGCTGCTGAAGAACGAGGCCCAGCGGCTTGGCGTGCGCTTCCGGTTCGGCACCACGGTGGCGGCGCTGCGGTCGTCCGGCGGGATGTCGGTGCAGTTGCAGGATGAGCCGCAGGCACAGGCCTTCGATGCAGTGGTGCTGTGCGCCGGCGTGGCATCGGCCGCGCTGCTGCGGCCCCTGGGCGTGCGCCTGCCACTGGTTGCGGTGCATGGCTACTCGGTCAGCGCGCCGATCCGCGAACCGCTGAACGCGCCGCGCAGTGCGGTGATGGACGAGCGCTACAAGGTGGCGATCGCGCGGCTCGGCCAGCGCGTGCGCGTCGCCGGCGGGGCGGAGCTCGGCGGTGGCCTGGAGCACAAGCGCGCCGCCGTGCTGCAGACCCTCTACAAGGTGCTGCACGACTGGTTTCCGGGCGCGGCCAGCCATTCGCAGGGCGTCCAGGTGTGGAAAGGCGCGCGGCCGATGCTGCCCGAAGGGCCGCCGCTGGTGGGGGCCAGCGGCCTGCCCGGCCTGTGGCTGAATCTGGGGCACGGCTCCAGCGGCTGGGCGCTGGCCTGCGGCGCCTCGCGCGCCCTGGCCGACATGCTGCTGGGCCACGCACCCGAAATCGACATGGCCGGCTTCGCGCTGGAGCGTTCCGCGCGCTGAACCGCCGGCCCGCGGCGGGCGGTTCGCTGACACAATAGGCGGTCCCGACTCCCTGTCCTTGACCATGACACCGACCATCGCGCAGGAACTCGCCGCGGCCATCGACCGGATGCCGGCCTTCCCGAAGAGCGTCCAGCGCATCCTGGAGCTCGCCCGCGAGGACGCCTCCACCGCGAAGGAGCTCGTGACCGTGATCGACCGCGATCCGGTGCTGACGCTGAAGATGCTCAAGGTCGTCAACTCCGCCTACTTCCGTCTGCCGCGCCAGATCAACGCGGTCGGCCATGCGGTCGTCTTCCTGGGCTTCAATGCAACGAAGAACCTGGCGCTGGGCATGGCGGCGATCGGCATGCTGCCCACCGGGCAGACTGCCGGTTTCGACTGGCAGGACTACCTGGTGCATTCGGTGGCCACTGCCGCCATCGCGCGGCGGCTGGCCGCCCGGGTGCCGGATGCCGATCCGATGGAGTGCTTCGTCGCCGGTTTGCTGCATGACTTCGGCAAGGTCGTGATGGCGCGCAGCATGCCGCAGCGGCTGGAGGAGGCGTTGGCGGCCTGCCGCGCCGACGGCAGCTCGCTGCATCTGGCGCTGCAGCGGCAATTCGGCGTGGACCATGCCTCGGTGGGGGCGCAGCTGGTCGAGCGCTGGCGCTTCTCGGCGTCCCTGGTCGAGACCATCCGGCACCAGTTCGGCGACGCGCTGCCCGACACCGGCATGATCGCCTGCGTATTTGCCGCAAACCAGATCTGCAAGAAGCTCCAGTTCGGCGCCGCCGGCAACCCCTTTGTGTCGGAGCTGCCCCCGGCCATCGCCACGCGCCTGGGCGGCCCGCTGGAGTCCGTGATCGCCTCGCTCGGCGACCTCGGCACGCTGCTCGAGGAAGCCCGGGCGTTCGCATCCGCCTGAGGAGGGCCCGATGAAGATCCGCTTCTGGGGTGTGCGCGGCTCGATTCCATCCCCCGGCCCGCACACGCTGCGTTACGGCGGCAACACCACCTGCATCGAGGTCCGCACCGATGCGGACGAACTGCTGATTCTGGACGCCGGCACCGGAATCTTCCCGCTCTCGCAGTCACTGCTTGGGCAGATGCCGCTCACCGCCAACGTGCTGCTGTCGCACACGCACTGGGACCACATCCAGGGCCTGCCGTTCTTCGTGCCGAACTTCGTGCCGGGCAATACGCTGCGCCTGCACGGCGCCTTCGACCCGGTGTCCGGCCGCGGCGTCGAGCAGGCCATGGCGGTGCAGCTGCAGTACAGCTATTTCCCGGTGCGCGAAGCCGAGCTCAAGGCGCGCATCGAGTACGTCACGCTGATGCCGGAGGAGTCGATCACGATCGGCTCGGCCCGCATCACGCCCTACATGCTGAACCACCCGGTGCTCAATTTCGGCTACCGAATCGAGGCCGCCGGCAAGTCGGTCTTCTTCACCGGCGACCACGAGCCGCCGTGGAACATCTACGCCCCGGGGGACGCCGACTTCGACGAATACCAGGGTTTCATCGAGGACAAGGACCGCGCGATCGTGCAGGCCATGCAAGGCGTGGACGTGTTGATCGCAGACAGCTCCTACACCGCGCAGGAGTACGCGGGCAAGCGCGGCTGGGGCCACGGCAGTTTCGCGTCCAGCATCGACTACGCGCGACGCGCCGGTGCCCGCACGCTGTTCTGCACGCACCACGAGCCCACCCGCAGCGACGATGCGCTCGAGGCCGCCTTCGCCCAGGCGCTGGCTGCGCACCCGGCCATGCCGGGCGGCCCGGATGTGCGGCTGGCGAGCGAAGGTGTGGTGTTCGAGTTCTGAGCCATCGTCCGCGACGCCATGCTGCCGCCCCCCCGCCGGATCGACGCCCGAACGGCTGAACACCTGCACGATGTGGCTGCAACCCGGCTGCTGGAGACGCTGGCCTGGCAGCGCCTGCCGGCCCCGACGCTGATGCAGCGCGCCGGCCGGGCGACCGCCCGCCTGGCGCTGGCCCTGGCGCCGCATGCGCGGACCGTCTGGATCGCCGCCGGCCCGGGCAACAATGGCGGCGACGGCCTGGAGGCTGCGGCCTGCCTGCAGGCGATGGGCCAGCAGCCGGTCATCACCTGGCTGGGCGACCCGGCCCGGGCCAGCGCCGACACCCGGGCCGCGTGGGAGCACGCCCGGCAGGCCGGCGTCCTCTTCAGTGACGCCCCGCCCCCGCAACCCGACCTGTGCGTCGACGCGTTGCTGGGCATCGGCGCACGACGCGCACCCGAAGGCCGGCTGGCCGAGTGCATCCAGGCGATGCAGGCCTGCGGGGCGCCGGTCCTCGCGGTGGACCTGCCATCGGGGCTGGATGCCGACACCGGCCACTGCGCCGGCCTGCATGTGCGGGCCCGGCACACGCTGAGCCTGCTGACGCTCAAGCCCGGGCTGTTCACCGCCATGGGGCGCGACGCCGCCGGGCAGGTCTGGCTGGACGCGCTGGGTGTCGGTGAACTGCTCGCGGGCGTCGACGGGCTCCCGGGTGCCTGCGCCCGGGTCGGCGGGGAGCCGGCGCCTCGCACGCGTCTGCATGCCAGCCACAAGGGCAGCCACGGCGACGTCGTGGTGATCGGCGGCGCGCCCGGCATGGCCGGCGCGGCGCTGCTGGCCGCCAGCGCGGCTCTGCACTATGGGGCCGGGCGGGTGTTCCTGGCCGCACTGGATCCGATGGCCGGCCCGGCCTGCCTGGCGGCACTGCCGGCGGTCATGCAACGCACGCCGGACGCCCTGGCGCTCGACGCGCTGACGGTGGTGATCGGCTGCGGCGGCGGCGATGGGGTGCGCACAGTGCTGCCCCGCGCGCTGACCGGCGCACGGCAGCTGGTCGTGGATGCCGACGCACTGAATGCGCTGGCCGCCGACGCGGACCTGCAGCGGCAACTGCGCCAGCGTGCGGACCGCGGCCGCCCCACCGTGCTGACCCCGCATCCGCTGGAGGCGGCGCGTCTGCTGGGCACCGACAGCCGCACCGTCCAGCAGGACCGGCTGGCTGCGGCACGCCGGCTGGCAGACCAGTTCCAGTGCACCGTCGTTCTGAAAGGCTCCGGCACGCTGATCGCCAGCCCCGGGGGCCTGCCGCACATCAATGCGACCGGCAACGGCCGGCTGGCTACGGCCGGCACTGGCGATGTGCTGGCCGGCGCGCTGGGCGCCGCACTGGCCGCGGGCTTGGCGCCCCAGGAAGCCGCCCGGGAGGCCGTCTGGCAGCACGGCCTTTGCGCAGACCGGTGGCCCGACGATGCGCCGCTGGAGGCCAGCCTGCTGGCCCGCCGTCTGCAAGCGCCCGGGCAGCCCGCCGCCGCCGGCTGAGCTCAGCCGCGCCCGACGAAGGGCATCTTGGTGGCCATGACCGTATGGAACAGCACGTTGGCCGACAGCGGCAGGTTGGCCATGTACAGCACCGACTGGCCCACCACCTCCACATCCATCAGTGGCTCGGCCGCGATCGCGCCATGCGCCTGGGGCACGCCGGTGGCCATGCGCTGCGCCATCTCGGTCGCCGCATTGCCCACGTCGATCTGCCCCACCGCAATGTCGTACTTGCGCCCGTCCAGCGAAGCGGACCGGGTCAGGCCGGTGACCGCATGCTTCGTGGCGGTGTACGGGATGGAGTTCGGCCGCGGTGCATGGGCCGAGATCGAGCCGTTGTTGATGATGCGTCCGCCGCGCGGCGACTGCGCCTTCATGACCCGGAAGGCCTGCTGGATGCACAGGAACATGCCGGTCAGGTTGATGTCCACGACCTGGCGCCACTGCGCCAGCGTGAGGTCCTCCAGGGCGACCGGCGGCGCACCGATGCCGGCGTTGTTGAACACCAGATCGACGCGGCCGAACGCCGCCACCGCCTGGTCGAACAGCGCCTGCACCGCATCGGCATCGGCGACATCGGTCGGCACGACGCGCGCGCGCGCACCCGCGCCACTCTCGTCGGCCACCTGCTGAAGCGGTTCCGCACGGCGGCCGGCCAACACGACGGAATAGCCGTCGCGCAACAGGGCCAGCGCGGCGGCGCGTCCGATGCCGGTGCCGGCACCTGTGACCACGGCGATGCGGGGGGTCGGGTTCATGGACAGGGCTCCTCGCGTGCAGGGGGTGTGCCGGTCACCGGCGGGTCTTGAAGCTGCGCTTGCTGGCGCCGGATTTGGCGCCGGCACCCCTGGCCCCACTGGCACCAGGCTGCTTGCGCGCCCGGCCGGAGGCCTTGGCCGCCGTGCGCAGGCCACCGCGCCGGGCCGCGGTGTCCACCTCCAGACCGGCATCGTCGCGGCCGGCCCGTGCCGGCTGGTCGCGCGGGCCCAGGCCCTTGTCCTTCATGGCCCGGGCCAGCACCTCGTCGCCCTCGCGCACCAGCCGGAAGTCGATGCGCCGGCCATCCAGATCGACGCGGCTGACCTGCACCCGCACCCGGGTGCCGATCGCGTACCGGATGCCAGTGCGCTCGCCGCGCAGTTCCTGGCGCACCTCGTCGAAGCGGAAGTACTCGCCGCCCAACTCGGTGATGTGCACCAGGCCTTCGACATACATCGCATCCAGCGTCACGAAGACGCCGAAGCTGGTGGCCGCGGTGACGACACCACCGTATTCCTCACCCAGGTGCTCCCGCATGTACTTGCACTTGAGCCAGGCCTCCACATCGCGGCTGGCCTCGTCGGCCCGGCGCTCGTTGGCGCTGCAATGCAGGCCGGCTGCCTCCCAGGCCTGGCCCTCGGCATTGAGCTTGCGTGCGGGTTCCCGCACCCGGCCGGCCAGCCCCTTCTCGAGCCGCCGCGACAGCTTGGCATGGGCCTCGCCCGGCGTGGGCAGCACCGGCAGCTGGTAGCGGGTCTTGCCGAGGATGGCCTTGATCACGCGGTGCACCAGCAAGTCCGGATAGCGCCGGATCGGGCTGGTGAAATGCGTGTAGGCGTCGAAGGCCAGTCCGAAGTGCCCGCTGTTGGTTGGCGTATAGATCGCCTGCTGCATCGAACGCAGCAGCATCGCGTGGATCTGCTGCGCGTCCGGCCGCTCCCGCGTCGCCTCCGCGATGGCCTGGAACTCCCCGGGTGTGGGATCGTCGCTGATGCTGAGCCCGACGCCGGTCGCCTTCAGGTAGCTGCGCAGGATCTCCTTCTTTTCCGGGGTCGGACCCTCATGGACCCGATACAGGCCCGGGTGTTTGCTCTGCAGGATGAAGTCGGCGCTGCAGACATTGGCCGCCAGCATCGCCTCCTCGATCAGCCG
>JAEUOX010000511.1 GCA_016790475.1 Rhodoferax sp.
GGCAAGAAGCTGCGCGAGGTGTTCGACAGCATCGAGGACCCGATGTGGAACGGCGAACAGACGGATGTGCCGCTGATGGTCGCCGGCCAGCGCAACAAGCCGCTGCGCAAGATCACGACGCCCCAGGAAAAGCTGATCTGACGCGATGGCCCTGATCGTCTTCTCGCACGCCAACAGCTTTGGCGCCAGCACCTACCGGGTGCTGTTCCGGCTGCTGCGCGCACGCGGCTTCAAGGTGCGCGCGGTCGAGCGTTTCGGCCACGCGCCGGAGTACCCGGTCACCAACAACTGGCCGCATCTGGTGCAGCAGTTGGCGGACTTCGCCCAGGCCGAGACCGACAAGGCTGGCGAGCCCGCCTACCTGGTCGGCCACTCGCTGGGCGGCTTCCTGAGCGTCATGGTCGCCGCCCGCCACCCGGCGCTCGCACGCGGGGTGCTGCTGCTGGACTCCCCGCTGCTGGGCGGCTGGCGCGCCACCACGCTGGGCGTCATCAAGACCACGCAGATCGTCGGCAGCGTATCACCGGCCGCCGTGAGCCGCCGCCGCCGCAACAGCTGGCCCGACAAGGCGGCCGCGCTGGAGTACTTCCGCCACAAGAAGGTCTTCGCGCGCTGGGATCCGCAGGTGCTGCAGGACTATGTGAACCACGGCACGCACGACGGCCCGGACGGCCTGCGCCATCTGAGCTTCGAGCGCGACATCGAGACGGCGATCTACAACACGCTGCCCGACAACCTGGACCGGCTGCTGCGTCGCCATCCGCTGCATGCACCGGTCAGTTTCATCGGCGGCCTGCAGTCCGCCGAGATGAAGCAGGTCGGCGTCACGATGACGCAGCAGGTCACGCACGGCCGCCTGTCCTGGGTCGACGGCAGCCACCTGTTTCCGATGGAGAAGCCGCAGGTCACGGCCGCCGCGATCGAGGCCGCGCTGCTCAACCTGCAGTCGATCGCTGCCTGAGCGGCATTCACATGGCGCGCAGCCCGGCTCTCGCGGCGTTTGTCGGCCTGATGGGCGACGCGCTGGCAGATGCACTGCCGGCGTCCCATGCCGGTCACCGTACCGGCCAACGGATGCGGCAGGCGCTGTCCCGGCCGGCCACGGCGGGCTTCCACCTGCAGCCGCACAGCCTGCCGGTGTGTGCCCACCTGCCAGCCGCCTTGCAGACGCTGCGCGAGGCGCCGCTGCCGCAGGCACGGCACTGGGCCGATGCGATTGCCGCTCTGGTGCCCGCGCTGGCCTGGCAGCGCAGCGAACGCGCGGGCTCCCAGGCCTTTCATGCCGGGCATGCCAACACGCAGGTTGTCGGTCCGCAGGGGCTGGAGCAGCGCAGCGACCTGGTGCTGGGCGCCAGCCTGCTGGCGCCCCACACCGTGTACCCGGACCACAGCCACCCACCGGAGGAGATCTATCGGGTCCTGAGTGATGGTGACTGGTACCGCGCCGAGACCGGCTGGACGACGCCGGGCATCGGCGGCAGCGTGCACCACCCGCCCGGCATCCTGCACGCGATGCGCGCCGGGCCGCGGCCGCTGCTGGCGGTCTGGTGCCTGTGGGTGGGCGACGCGGGCGCGCCCTCAGCCTGACCAGTTCACGACACCCGTCCAGGCCGTGGCGAGCACCACGATGCCGAACGCAATGCGGTACCAGGCGAAGCCGACGAAGGTGTGGGTCGCGATGTAGCGCAGCAGCCAGCGGATGCA
>JAEUOX010000024.1 GCA_016790475.1 Rhodoferax sp.
TGCCACCGGCCCGGTCACCGCCGAGCTGTGGCGTTCCTACGCGCTGGTCGACGGCCAGGGCGGGCAGGACGCGCTGTGGAACATCGAGGGATTGATCGGCTCGGCCTTCAACGACCTGCTGGCCGGCGGCAACGGCGCGGAATCCTTCATCGGCGGCGCCGGCAACGACGGCATGTACGCCGGCGGCGGGAACGACACGCTGTATGGCGGTGTCGGCAACGACACGATGGACGGCGGCAACGGCTTCGACATCGTCAGCTATGCCGCGGCCACCAGCGGCGTGACCGCGGAGCTGTGGCGCTCCTTCGCGCTCAATGACGGCCAGGGGGGGCAGGACGCGCTGTGGAACATCGAGGGCCTGATCGGGTCGGCACAAAACGACCTGTTGGCCGGCAGTGCCAACGGAGAGATGTTCGACGGGGGCGCCGGCAACGACGGCATCTACTCCGCCGGCGGCAATGACACGCTGATCGGGGGCGCCGGCAACGATACGCTGGATGGCGGTGCTGCCAACGACACCGTGGACTACAGCGGTGCGGCCGGCCCGGTCACGGCCGAACTGTGGCGCTCCTTCGCGCTGAACGACGGCCAGGGCGGCCAGGATGCACTGTGGAACATCGAGAACCTGATCGGTTCCGGATTCAATGACCTGTTGGCCGGTGGCGCCAATGCCGAGTCCTTCGTGGGCGGGGCCGGCAATGACGGCATCTACGCCGCAGGAGGCAACGACACGCTGACCGGTGGCCTGGGTAACGACACGCTGGACGGCGGCGCCGCGTTCGACACCGTGGACTACAGTGGCGCCACCGGGCCGGTGACGGCCGAGCTGTGGCGCTCCTTCGCGCTCAACGATGGCCAGGGCGGCCAGGATGCGCTGTGGAACATCGAGGCCGTGATCGGCTCGGGCTTCAACGATCTGCTGGCCGGCGGCAACAATGCCGAGCTGCTGGTCGGCGGTGCCGGCAACGACGGCCTGTACGCCGCGGGTGGCAACGACACCCTGGTGGGCGGTGCAGGCAACGACACGCTGGACGGCGGTGCCGCGGAGGACTTCGCCGACTACAGCGCGGCCACCGGCCCGGTCACCGCGATCCTGTGGCGCTCGCTGGCCACCGCGGACGGCTTCGGCGGGCAGGACGCGCTGTGGAACATCGAGCATGTGCTGGGCTCGGCCCAGGCCGACCTGCTGGCCGGCACCGAGGGCGCGAACACGCTGCTGGGCCAGGGCGGCAATGACCAGATCTTCGGCGGCGGCGGCAACGACCGGATGGACGGCGGTGCCGGCCTCGACACGCTCAACGGCGCTGCCGGCAGCGACGTGTTCGTGTTCAGCACCGCGCTCGGCGCGGGCAATGTGGACACCATCCAGGACTTCTCGGTGGTGGACGACAGCGTCGAACTCTCGGCGGGCGTCTTCGCGGCGCTGGGGGGCGCAGGCACCCTGGCCGCCGGCAAGCTGCGGGCCGGCGCCGGCGTGACGACTGCGGCCGACGCAGACGACTTCCTGCTGTACAACAGCACGACCGGCGCGCTGTACTACGATGCCGACGCCAATGGTGGCGCGCAGTCGCCGGTGCAGTTTGCGGTGCTGGGCACCGGGCTGGCCCTCACGAACCTGGATTTCGTGGTGGCCTGAGGCCCGGCACGGCCGGTGTCAGGCGTAGATGTCGTTGGGCCAGCGGTCCCGCACGCCTGACACCTTCTCGTAGATCCCGAAGAAGTTATCGCCACGCATGTCGGTGGGGAAGCCCCCCTGCGACAGCAGCTTGATCGCCTTCTTGGACGGCGGCTCGAACTTGTCGGCCGTCCAGACCTTGCGCGCCTGGAAGCCCCCCGACTGCATCATCACCGCCATCTGGCCCGGCGAATACTCGATGTTGTGCCGGTACAGCGCGCGGTCCTTGTTGTACTTCATGTGGAAGTGCGGGGCGTAGCCTTCCAGGATCTTCTGCACGTTGCGCGAGGAGCAGATGTTCGGCGTGGACAGGTACAGGATGCCCTGCGGCTTGAGCACGCGGTTGATCTCGGCCACCATGAACATCGGGTCACGCTCCAGGTGCTCGATCAGTTCGAAGCACAGCACCATGTCGTAGTAGCCATCCGCCCGCGGAATGCGCTCGCTCTCCAGGTCGATGTTGAAACCCTTGATCCGGCCGAACTTGTCGGCCTCGTACAGATCCTTCTCGAACTCCTTGCCCAGCCGGGAATCGAAGCAGCTGACCTCGACCTCCTCGAAGCGCAGCAGCTTGCGGATGATGAAGGGGAACACGTCCGAGGTGCCGAGCTCCAGCACCCGGATCGGCCCCTTGCCGAACTGCTCACGCGTGGGCATGTGCTTGAGCGTGTGCAGGTAGCGCGGCAGGTGGCCGCGCACATAGTCGCTGCTGCCGGCAAGATCCAGGATCGCCTTGTAGAAGTCGGGGTGGTAGTCCTCGAGATCCCGCCCCTGCAGTGCCTGTGTGTCCGTCATATAACCTCTGCCTTGAAAAGTGCGAAACCGATGTTGCGTTGCTGGCCCTCCGCGCCCGCCAGCGACTTGGGCGACAGCACCGACAGCCAGGTGCTGCCGCTGCGCTGCACCTCCGGCGCGTCCGGCGGGATGCGCCAGGACAGGATGTTGCCGTAGTTGCCCGTTCGCAGGCCCTCCAGCGCCAGCGGCGTGTCCCCCAGCGTCACGACCAGGCTGTCGGCATAGGCCTGCGTCACGAATCCGAAGGTGAACAGGCGCACGCGCTGGCAGTCCTCTGCGTCCGGCACCAGCAGGCGGGCCGGCGCCTCGCTGCTGCCCTCCGTCCAGCGGTAGCGCAGGCCGTTCTGTCCCTCCTGCAGGAAGCCCCAGCCATTTTCCACCACCGGGGAATCGGCCCGGATCTCGCCATTGCGCTGGAACGCGCCCTGCAGGGCCTGCAGCGCCGCCGACGTGGACGACCAGTGCGCCGAGCTCTCGACGCGCTGGGCGAAGACGTCGCAGGCGCGCCGGTACAGCTCCGTGTCCATGCGGATCATGCGCTCGACCGCCGCCGTCTCCTCCGGTGTGCAGTCCTTGCGCTCGGTGGTGTTCTTGCGCTCGATCCGACGCGGCAGGTGTGCAAACTCGCGCCCGAGGAGTTCCAGCGAATCCGCCATGCGCTCCGTGATGCCGAAGAAGGCGAAGCGCTGCGTCAGGTTGCGCAAGGCCTCGTCGACCAGGGCCTCGTCGTAGAAGTCCGGCTCGAAGCGGTCGGTCGGAAACTGCCCGGAGATCAGGTTGCGGGTCAGCGGATTGAAGGACACCCCCCGGATGATCGGGTTGTCCGCCATCACGAACTCCGCGATGCCGGGCATCGTGGTCGCCTCCTGAACCGCCGCACGCAATGCATCACTGCCCTCACCCTCCAGCCAGCGGTCCTGGTGCATGGACTCGGTGATCCAGTTCGAGTACTGCGACACGGTGCGCGCCAGCGGATCCCGCAGGAAGGTCAGCCAGGCATGCTCCGGAAAGAAATAGTCCAGATAGTCGAACGACACGTGGCCGGAGTAGAAGCGCCGCGATGGCCCTTCCCGCGCCAGGGCCTCGGAAATCGACAGCTCGGAAAAGCCGGCGCAGATCTCCCGCGCCGGGTAGGACCACTCGAAGTACTCGCGCACACTGGTGCCGGCTGTCTTCGGTATGTGCAGGAAGAAGACCTTCGCCTTGTTCACGGGTTGGCCCGCCTCAGAGGAACAGGGTTTCGCACAGCTTCAGGCTGGAATGCGACTCCGCGTACTGCACCTGGCTCTGGTGCATGGAATCGTAGTCGTTGCCCTGGGCCAGCGTGAGCATGGACACCGCCAGCTCGGACGCGGACACGTCCTCCTCGACCAGCACGCAGCTGTACTGGTACTCCTTGAAGGAACCGGTGGCGGTGACGATGGTGGGCACGTTCTTCTTGATCAGCGAGGCGATCACGCCCGAGCTCTCGCCCAGGTTGCGCTTGCGCAACTGCACCGCGATGTGCACGCCGTCCATGACGTCGAGCAGGTCATCGTCCAGCACGTCGGAGTGGATCTCCATCGCGATATCGTCGATCGGGTTGGTCGTGCGCTCCAGGTAGGTGTTCACCGCAAAGCCGGCCATGACCAGGCGCACGCGAATGCCGAACTTCACGAGCTCGCGGCAGGCCTCGATGATGCGGTAGGTGCCTTTGCTCTCGCTGGGAATGCCGAAGGTGCCCACCCGCAGCTCGATGTCCTTGTGCCAGCGCTGGTAGGGCGTGCAGCGCACGTCGCTCAGGAAGATCGGGTGAAAGGCGATGGCCACCGGCAGCGGACAGCCCTGGGGGCCATAGTCCTTCTGCACCATCTCGGCAGCGAAGGCGGAGTTGGCCAGCACACGCGTCGGGCGGGTCATCTCGATCACGATACGCAGGCCGTAGATGCCGCGGTTCACCAGGCCTTCGATGAGGCGCCAGCGCTCGGTGCAACTGGCCGCGAACGCACTCAGCTCGTCATGGTCGGCCTCCTTGTACGTGGCCAGCACGCCGTCCATGAGCGTCTTGCCCTGCAGCGACATCAGCTTGTCGGCAAGATTCAGCAGGCAGCCGTCATGCACATGCAGCGAGACGTTGTCGCACACCGTGCGGTAGGGAAAGCGCGTCAGTGCCATCACCGCAAAGAAGTTGTGGTCCGAATTGCCGACCGACACCACCAGGTTGCGGTACTTGCGCCGCGCCGCGAACAGGGGCATCGAGGCATAGTTGAAGGCCGACATGCCTTCCTTGATGTTCGCCTCGAAGGAGGCGAAGGCCTCGATGCTGTCCCAGGTCGAGAAGATGTCGACCTCGGCCTCCGCCTCGAACAGCGTCTTGAAGTTGCAGGTGGCCACGCCGGTGTCCGCAGGCGGCATTGACGAGATGATCGCGTTCTTGACATGGGACTTCTCGCGGCAGGCCAGCGCGGTGTCCAGCGACAGCACGAAGTCCGCGCTGTTGTAGGAGGTCTGCTGGCCATGGTGCAGCCGGATGAACTCCTTCAGGTCGTGGAAGCGCCACCCGCTCAGCGTGTAGTAGGCCTTCTGCAGGAAGGCCCGTATCTGGTTCATTTTTTTCTTCATGCAGACAGGGTCGTTGTTGGCGTCGGGACGCCGGTGTAGATCGCCACCGCCTCCTGGGGGTCGTCGAAGACGCGCAGTTCGCCGTCCTCGATCAGGGCCACGTGGCTGCAGTGCGCAAGGATGTAATGGGCGTTGTGCGAGACGATGATCTTGGCACTGGCGCGCCGGTTCTCGAACAGCTCGACATGGCACTTCTCATGGAAGCGGCTGTCGCCCACCGCGATGATCTCGTCGATCAGATAGCAGTCGAAGTTGACCGCCATCGAGATGCCGAAGGCGAGCCGGGAACGCATGCCGGTGGAGTACTTCTTGACCGGCTCGTAGAGATAGTCGCCCAGATCGGCGAAGTCCTCGACGAAGCGGCTGGCCTGTGCGATGTCCGCACCATAGATGCGGCAGACGAACTTCAGGTTGTCCAGCCCGGTCAGGCTCCCCTGGAACGCCCCGCCAAAGGCCAGTGGCCAGGACACGCTCATGCTGCGCGTGACCGTGCCGGACGTCGGGTGCTCGGCGCCACCCAGCAGGCGGATCAGCGTGGACTTGCCGGCGCCGTTGCGACCCAGCACCCCGACACACTGCCCCTTGTGGACCTGCAGGTTGGCATGGCGCAGCACGGTCTTGATGCCGGTCTTCACACGGTACTGCTTGGTGACGTTGTGCAGCGTGATCACTCGACCTCCAGCCTGCGCGAAAGGATGCGGAGGATCAGCAGCCCGCCCAGCGTCAGAAAGGCGTTGAACACCGCGAGGTAACCCAGGTCGTAGTGGGTTCGCACCATGTCGCCGAAGAACCCGTGGCGGATCATCTCGGTGGCATGGACCATCGGCAGCATCAGCACGATCTCGCGGCCGGCTGGCGGCAGCCAGTCGACCAGGAACACCGCGCCCGACAGCGGGAACAGCAGGTACACGAAGATGTGCCAGACCCGGTCGATCGTCTCCGAGATCTCCGACAGGGCGCCCACCGCAATGCCCAGCGCGACGGAGAACCAGATCAGCATCGACCAGGCCACCAGCACCCGGATCACATCGACCGGCAACTGCATCGCACCGATGCCGTAGAACACGATGGTCAGCACGACCAGCGAGAAGGTCGCGCCGGCGACCTCCAGCAGCGCACGCGCCAGCAGCACGTCGATCAGCATGACGTTGCGGTGGTACATCAGCGCCAGATTCGGCTCGATCGCCTTGATGCAGCGGGCCGCGACATTGCGCCACAGCAACAGCGTCGAGTAGCCCGTGACTGCAAACGCGGCCACCGGAATGTTGGATCCGTGCGTGGCCTTGGTGGCCATCCAGATCGCGGTGACGCCCAGCGTGAACAGGATCGGCTCGATGAACAGCCAGAAGAAGCCGATGTTGTGCCGGCCATAACGCGTGATCACCTCGCGCATCAGCAGGGCGCCGACCACCCGCGACTGGATGGTCAGCGATCGCGTGAAGGAGGCTGTGGCCGCACTCATGGCGCCCCCGGTCAGTCCTGGTGTTCGCGCACGCCGGCGATCAGCATGCTCAGGATGCCCCAGGCCACCAGCCCCAGCAGGAAGGTGGCACCGACCCCGCGCAGTCGCCGCGGCTCGACGGCCACGTCCGGCAGGCTGGGCTGCACGATGCGCTCCAGGTAAAGCTGTTTGCGCAGCGCCTCGTTGCGGGCCTGCTCCAGCGAGGTCATGGCCGCCGCCAGCTGCCGGTCCGCAAAGGCCCGCTCCATGGAAAGACGCTCGAACTCCGCGGAGCGGCTCGACAGGGACCGCTCGCCGGCACCTGCCACCTTGGCCATCTCGGCCGCGATCTCGGCCTGCAGGGTCTCCTGCTTCTTCAGCAGCGACGGGATCTGCGGATTGTCCCGGGCGATGTCGCGCACCTGGGCGAGCTGGGTCTTCGTGGCGATCAGCTCGTCCTGCAGCTTGGAGACCAGCTGCAGCTGCAGTGCGGACTGCCGCTCCGGATCGAAGATGCCCTTGCTGGCGCGAAAGCCCGCCACCGCCAGCGTGGCGGCCCGGGCCTTTTCCTCGGCTGCAGCCACTTCGGCAGCGGCAAAGCGGATCATGTCCTGGCGGCCGCGCTCGTTGAGCTGGTTGATCAGATGCTCGGCCAGTTCGAGCAGCTTGTCATTGATCTGTCGCGCGTCCTGCGCGCTGAAGGCGCTGGTGCGCAAAACCGAGATCGACGAGACACCATCGACTTCCAGGCTGACGCGCTTCTGGTAGTACCGGTGCAGGGCTTCGAAGCTGTCGTCTGGATCCAGGCCGGCGAAGCGGCTGATCCGGTCGGCGTGGTTGCCGCCGTAGGCCCGGGACAGCTGGTACAGCCGCTCCAGTTCGCGCAGCGCATCGCGCGAAAGAATGTAGTCATGCACGGTGTAGGTGTCGTCCTGGGAGCGGCTGAAGCCGGCGCCCTGCAGGATGGCACCGATCGCCGTCGGCGCCGGCTTCTGCGGGCTGCGCACCACGAAGCGCGACTCCGAGATGAAAACATCCGACGCGATCAGCCCGAAGTACAGACAGGCCAGCAGGGTGGGAAGCGCAACCGTGAGCAGGAACAGGCCGTAGGTGCGCAGCACCCGGCTCAGGAATCGTCGAAGCATGGGCACAATTATGCTTGAGGGACTCCGCTGGGGGACCTGACGGGCCGCAGACACAACCGCACCCCCCCCAAGGCCCGCAGTGTCAACCGCGCCACCGGCACCGGCACCGCCCCCGCCACCGTCTCGATCCGGAACCGCCGCACGATCTGGGCCAGCAGCAGCAGGCTCTCCTGCGTCGCGAAGGCCGCCCCCGGGCAGGCCCGGGGTCCCATCCCGAATGGCAGGTAGGCACCGCGGGCCGAGGCAAGCCCGGCCTCGGTGCGGAATCGGCAAGGGTCGAACACGTCCGGCTGGGCCCACAGCCCCTCGTGCCGGTGCACGATCCAGGGCGACACGGCGACCATGTCGCCCTGCGCCACCGGCTTGTCGCGCAGGCAGCGGCCCGCCTCGGCCGCTTCGCGCAGGTAGAACGCGATCGGCGGGTACAGCCGCAGCGTCTCCTTGAACACATCCTGCGTCAGCGCCAGGTGGCGGGTGTCACCGAACTCCGGCGCCCGGTCGCCCCAGGCGGCAGCCACCTCGTCGCGCACCTGCTGCTGCAGTTCCGGCTGGCAGGCCAGCAGGTACAGCGCCCAGGCCAGCGTCGAGGCCGAGGTCTCATGGCCGGCCAGGAACAGCGTGGCGACCTGGTCCACCGCCTGCGCGGCGCTCAGCCGGGCGCCGGTGTCCGGGTCGCGGGCGGCGATCAGCGCGGCCAGCATGTCTTGCGGCAGGTCCGCCTCGCCCCGGGCGACCGCGGCATAGCGCGCGTGCACCAGCGGTGCGAAGGAGGCGCGGATACGTGCGCCCATCTGCCGGCAGCGCCAGCGGTGAAGCCAGGTCGGCAGGTGCAGCGCGCTGAGCGCCATCACGCGCTGGGCGTTCTCCTGGTAGCTGCGGAACGCGTCGTGCACCTGCTGTGCCGGTTCCGGCGCCAGCGGCGTCGACAGGATGGTGCGAAAGATGATGTCCGCGGTGACATGGGCCATGGCCACGTCCGCTGGCCAGGGCTCGCGAGCGTCGCGCCGGGCCAGCCGGTCCAGCAGGTCGTCCACCGCAGCGCGCATCAGCGGGAACGCGCGGCGCAGGTTGGCCGCCGCGAACGCCTGGTCCACCAGGCGACGCTGCTGCGCCCAGTCGGCACCATTGGCGTTGAACAGGCTCACGCCGATCAGCGGCCGCAGGATGTCCTCGATGTAGTGGTGCTTCGGGTAGTGCTGTGCGTCGGTGACCAGCACGCTGCGCACGGTCTCGGGCGCATTGACCAGGAACACCCTGCGTCGGCCAATGCGCGCCTGGCCCATCTGCACGGTGTAGGCCTGGCGCGGCAGCAGGTTCAGGATCGAGCGGCCGCCGCGGGCCAGCACGCCGCCGAGCCGACCCGCCCCGGAGCGGTACCCGGGTTTCGGAGGGACATAGGGCTGCATGGCCCCCCTAGAATACCCGACACCCATGACTCTGAGCGGCTGACCCGGTGCAAGGCGACATCCTGATCGACATCAGCCGGCTCCTGTCGCGGCTGGCCCAGGGCCACCAGCCCACCGGGGTCGACCGGGTCTGCCTGGCCTACTGTGCCCACTGGGGCGGCCGGGCGCAGGCCGTCGTGCAGCGCGGCAGCTGGCGGCGCATCCTGTCGCCGCGCGCCTCGCAGGAGCTGTTCGCCATTCTGCGTACGCCGCATCCCGATTTCCGCCGCCGCGCCCGCCACGCGATGGCCCGGGCGCTGCTGCCGCCCTGGCCCTCGCAGGACGCAGCCGGCCGGCCGGCCTTCTACCTCGGCCACGCCGGCATGGAGGCGCCCGGGTTTGTGGACTGGATCCGGGCCACCCGCCAGCGACCGGTGTACTTCATCCATGACCTGATCCCGGTCACCCACGCAGAGTACTGCCGGGCCGGCGAGCGCAACGCGCACGAGCGCCGGCTGCAGGTGATGCTGCAGGCGCCCGGAGGGCTGATCAGCAATTCCCGCACCACGCTCGAAACTCTGGCCGCCTGGGCCGGCCACCGGCAGCTGCGCATGCCGCCGGCGGTGGTGGCCTCGCTGGCGCCCGCCCCGCTGCTGGCGCCCCCGCAGGCGCCACCACCGATCGAGGCGCCCTACTTCGTCGTGCTGGGCACGATCGAGCCGCGCAAGAACCACCTGCTGCTGCTCAACCTGTGGCGTGAGCTCGTCGGGCAGCTCGGTACTGCGGTGCCGCATCTGGTGCTGATCGGCCGGCGCGGCTGGGAATGCGAGAACGTCGTGGACATGCTGGAGCGCTGCGAGCCGCTGCGCGGCTGCGTGCACGAAATCGCCGCCTGTGACGACCGCACGCTGGCGCACTACCTGCACCATGCGCGCGCGCTGTTGTTCCCCTCCTTCGCCGAGGGCTTCGGCATGCCGCTGGTCGAGGCGCTGCTGCTGGGCATACCGGTGGTGGCCAGTGCGCTGCCGGTGTTCCAGGAGATCGCCGGGAGTGTGCCCGACTATCTGAGCCCGATCGACGGCCCGGGCTGGATGCGGGCGGTGCAGGACTACGCCAATGCGCCGTCGTTGCGACGCGATGCGCAGCTGCAGCGCATGCAGGGTTTCCCGATGCCGACCTGGGACGCGCATTTCGCGCAGGTCGAGCAATTGCTGGAGCGGCTCGGATGACGGCCTCGGCGTTCGCCTGGCGGCCGCGCCTTGTCGCCTGCGGGTTCTCGCTGCGCAAGCGCGCTCTTGTGCGGGACTTCACCGGGCGCCCGGATGTGCAGTTTGCTGCCGCGCCGCCGGCCGATGCCGGTGCCGAGACCGATCTGCTGCTGTGGGGGGCCAAACCTCCGCCGCCGACGCTGCCCGCGGATGTGCGGGTCGTCCGCGTCGAGGACGGCTTCCTGCGGTCGGTCGGTCTGGGGGCCGACCTCACCCGGCCGCTGTCCTGGGTGCTGGATACCCGGGGGATCTATTTCGACCCGCGCACACCCAGCGACCTGGAAGTCCTGCTGCAGGAGGGCGAGTTCCCGGAGGTGCTGCTGCAGCGGGCGGCGGCGCTGCGCCAGCAGCTGGTGCAGGCCGGCCTGAGCAAGTACAACCTGGCCGGCATCCCGTGGCAGCGGCCCGCCACGCAGCGCCCGGTCGTGCTGGTGGTAGGCCAGGTCGAAACCGATGCGTCGATCGCGACCGGCACGCTGGACATCCGCACCAACATCGGCCTGCTGCGGGCGGTGCGCGAGCAACGCCCGGACGCCTGGCTGGTGTACAAGCCGCACCCGGATGTGGAGGCCGGGCTGCGCCGGCGCGGCGCCCACGAGGAACAGGCCCGCCACGGTGCCGACGAGGTGCTGCAACACGGCGCCATGGCGCAGATCCTGCCGCTGGTCGACGAGGTGCATGTGATGACCTCGCTGGCCGGCTTCGAGGCGCTGCTGCGCGAGCGGCCGGTGGTCTGCCACGGCCAGCCCTTCTATGCCGGCTGGGGCCTGACCACCGACCGGCATCCGCACCCGCGCCGCACACGCCGGCTGGCGCTGGATGCGCTGGTGGCGGCCGCGCTGCTGCTCTACCCGGTCTATGTGGCGCCGCGGAGCCGCCAGCGCTGCACGCCGGAAGAGGCGCTGCAGGCGCTGGTGGCGCAGCGCGACGCCGCCGCAGCGCGCGGGCCGGATACGCCCGCCTGGCGCCGCCTGGTGCGACCGCTGCTGGCGCGTCCCTGAGCGCGCGCGCCGGATCACCGCGATGCAGGTCTACCTGGTCACCTTCGGCAGCCGCGGCGATGTGCACCCGCTGCTGGGCCTGGGGCAGGCGCTGCAGGCACGCGGCCACGCCGCGTCGGTGCTGACGAACCCGGTGTTTGGCGCCGAGGTCGCCGCGGCCGGGCTGGGCTTCGTGCCGGTCGGTACCGAGCAGGACTACCGCGACACGCTGGCGCACCCCAAGCTCTGGCATCCGGTCGACGGCCTGGGTGTGTTGTGGCGCTACCTGCTGCGCCCGGCGCTGCAGCCGACCCTGGTCAGCCTGGAGCGGCTGTGCCGGCGCGGGGGGGACGACGCACCGCTGGTGCTGGCCAGCCCGCTGGCCATGGGTGCCCGGATCGCGCAGGAGTCGCTGGGTCTGCGGCTGGTCAGCCTCTATACCGCCCCCAGCCTGCTGCGCAGCGTGGCCGACCCGCTGACCATCGGCCGCTGGACGGTACCGAAGCCCGTACCTTCCTGGGCGCGCCACGGCCTGTGGCACCTGCTCGACCGCACTCGGCTGGATCCCCTGGTACGGCCAGCGCTGACGCTGCTGCGAGCAGCCCGGAGCCTGCCGCCCCTGCCCCGCCATGGCCTGTTTGACCGCTGGCTGCATGCGCCGCGGGGCGGGCTGGCCCTGTTTCCGTCCTGGTTTGCACGCCACGCACCGGACTGGCCGGTTCCGGTCCAGGAAGGCGACTTCCCGCTGTACGACGAGCCGGCGGCGACGCTGGAGCACGCGCCACAAGCCGGGTCGCTGCAGGTTTTTCTGGACGCGGGTCCGGCACCCGTGGTGTTCATGCCCGGATCGGCCCGGCAGGACGCCGCCGGCTTCTTCCGGGCCGCAATCGCGGCCTGCCGGCGCCTGGGTCTGCGCGCCGTGCTGCTCGGCCCGGACGCACCGGCGCACGGCGCGGCGCCGTCAGAGGCCTGCTGGTCTGCGCCGTATGTCCCGTTTGCGCAGTTGCTGCCTCGCGCGCGGGCGCTTGTGCACCATGGGGGCATCGGCAGTTGCGCACAGGCGCTGCGCGCCGGCCTGCCGCAGCTGCTGTGGCCCCAGGCCTATGACCAGCACGACAACGCGCTGCGCCTGGAGGCGCTCGGCGTCGCGTTGCGCCTGCCCGGTCCGACGCCGGATGCAGCGTCGCTGGCCCGGCAACTGGGCCGGCTGCTGCGCAGCGCCGACGTCGCCATCGCCTGTCGGCGCCACGCGGCCGCGCTGCAGGGCCCGCGCCTGGACGCTGCCTGCGCCTGGCTGGAGACGATGGCATGAGCGCAGCGCCGGGCCGCCCCAAGCAAGCTCGCACCGCAGCTCGCAGAGCGGAGGTTGCCTGATGAGCGCCGCGCCCTCTGGCGCGCGGGTGGAGCGGCGCCAGGTGTTCTTTTTCAGCGGCTTCGATCCGAAGGGCGCAGCCTACTACCACCGTCTGTACCAGGAAGGCGCCCGGGCCCAGCAGGCCGCGCGGGGGGACCGCTACCGGGTCGGCCCCCGCGAGCGGACCGACGAGCGCCTGGCCCAGCGCTGGCAGGTCGAGTGCCGCCCGGCTGGCGCCGCCAGCGACGACCCGGTGTTCACCGACTTCGAGTTCCTGGCCTGGGACGATCTGGTGCGGGCCCAGTGGCCCAAGGGCGTCCTGGGCGTGGGTATCGGCTCGGTGCTGGCCTATGTCGCGGCGCTCTCGTCCGGCTGGGCCCTGGTACGGGTATGGCGCCAGACACCGCGAACGCTGGTGGCCCTGGCCTACCCGGCCATCTACTGGCTGCTGGCACTGCTGGGCGGCCTGGCGCTGGGGGGGGGCCTGGTGGGACTGCTGGCACGGGCCGGCGCGCCGGCCGCAGTCCAGGTTCCGGCAGCGGCCCTGGGTGTGCTGGCGCTGTGGGGTGCGGCGCTGGCCGTCGAGCGGCGGCTGCACACCAGCTGGCTGCTGCGCATCTACCGCTTCGCCGACCACTGGGCCCGCGGCCGGCTGCCGGCCCTGGAGCAGCGCCTGGACACGATGGCCGAACGCGTCTGGCGCAGCCTGCAGGCCGACGACAGCGACGAGGTGCTGCTGGTCGGCTACAGCGTGGGCAGCATGCTGGCGGTCAGCGTGCTGGCCCGCGTGCTGCAGCGCTGCCGGCGCGAGGGCGACGCGCAGGCGTATGTGCGCGCGCAGCAGCGGTTGTCGCTGCTGACGCTGGGACAATGCGTGCCGCTGCTGGGCCTGATGCCCCGCGCCCAGGCCTTCCGCAGCGAACTGGCCGTGCTGGCCGGCGCCACCGCGGTGCGCTGGACCGACTTCTCGGCGCCCGGCGACTGGGGCAGCTTCGCGCTGGTCGACCCGCTGCGCATCTGCCGGGTGGCCCCGCCCGGCATGCCGGTGCTGGTGCCGCAGATGCGCTCGCCGCGCTTTCACACGCTGTTCCCGGCCGACGACTATGCGGTGCTGCGACGCAACAAGCGCCGGCTGCATCTGCAGTACCTGATGGCCGCACCGCTGGCCGGCGATTACGATTACTTCCTTCTGACGGCCGGCCCGGAGCGCCTGGGTGGCCCGCAACCGCAGACCCCGTCGCCGTGAGCCATTTTTGCCCCGCCTACCCGCCGCCCCGCGGCAAGCTCGCCTCCCTGTGGGGGCTGTTCCTGAGCGCCCGCCATTCCTGGCTGGATGCACTGTCCGCGCGGGCCTACCAGATGCAGATGGGTGAGGTGCACCTGCCGGGTGTGGACCTGTACATGGTCAACGACCCGGCCGAGGTGCGCCGCGTGATGGCCGACGAGGCGGCGCAGTTCCCGAAGAGCGCGCTGCTGGCCGACGCGCTGCGGCCGCTGCTGGGCGACAGCATCTTCACGACCAACGGCACGCAATGGCGCCGGCAGCGCGACATGATGAACCCGGCCTTCGCGCAGGCCCGGCTGGAGGCCTCCTTCCCGGTCATGGCGGCAGCCACCGAGGCGCTGGTGCAGCGCCTGCACGCGATCGCGCAGGCCGGCGACGAGGTCGACATCGAGATCGAGATGACGCATGTCACCGCCGACATCATCTTCCGCACGATCTTCTCCGAGCCACTGACCGGCGCCGACGCGCACCGGGTCTTCGAGGCCTTCGCGCGCTACCAGGCGCTGGCGCCCAAGCTGCTGATGCCGGCCTTGTTCGGCCTGCGCTGGATGGCCTGGCCCTGGCATGCGCGGCGCAGCCGGCGTGCCGCCGCCGAGATCCGCACGCTGCTGGAAGGCCTGATCCGGCCACGGCACCAGGCCTGGCTGGCCGGCGAGCGGGGTGACCGGCAGGACATCCTGGGCGCCTTCCTGGCCGCACGCGACACCGCCACCGGCGCACCCTTCAGCTTCGACGAGCTGGTCGACCAGGTCGCGATGCTGTTCCTGGCCGGCCATGAGACCTCGGCCAGTGCGCTCGGCTGGGCCTGCCACCTGCTGGCGAACGCGCCTGACGTGCAGCAGCGCATGCATGCGGAGGCCCTGGCGACGATGGGCACGCAGCCGCCGCAGCAACCACAGATGAAGGACATGCCGCTGATCCGCAACGTGTTCCGCGAGACGCTGCGACTGTTCCCGCCGGTCGGCTTCATCGCGCGCGAGTCCAGCCAGCGCTGCCCGATGCGCGACAAGCAGGTGCCCCAGGGCGCCTCGGTCGTCGTGTCGCCCTGGCTGATCCACCGGCACCGCCAGCAGTGGTCGGCACCCGACGCCTTCGACCCGGACCGCTTCGCCCGCGAGGACAGCCGCGACGCGCTGCGCGACGCCTACCTGCCCTTCGGCATGGGCCCGCGCGTGTGCCTGGGCGCCGCCTTCGCGCTGCAGGAAGCGACGCTGATCCTGGCCTGCCTGGTGCGCTCCTTCACGCTGGCGCCCCTGCCGGGGCACACCCCGATGCCGGTGGGCCGCCTGACGGTACGCTCCGAAAACGGCGTGCGGCTGCGCATCGCGCGGCGGGAGGGCGCGCCATGAAGGAGCGGCTGGCCGGCTTTCTGCTGATGACGGCGGTCGTCCCGATGGCGGTGCTGGGCTACCTGATCCTGTGCATCGTCGGCTTTGTCGGGCCGGTGGCCCGGGGCCGCGCCGGCGTGCGGGCGCTGGACCATTTCGTCAACGCCGCGGTCTTCAACGGCTACGCCTGGGAGAGCGTCTCCTCGCACGCCTGGCGCGAGCGCCACCGGCGCTGGGCCCGGGTCGTGATCTGGGTGACCGACCGCTTCCAGAAGGACCACTGCCGCCGGGCCAACAAGCGCGAGCAGCCGGTCGTCGATCTGGTGCTGTCCAAGGGGCTGCACGGGAAGTCGATCTTCTGAGGCGGCGCACGATGGGCGATGTCGCGCGGCGCTGCGTGTTCTATGTGGGGGGCTTCGACCCGAAGGGCGCGGCACACTACCACGCGCTGTACCGGGACGAATGCGCGCGCCAGCCCACGGCGGACGGCCTGCAGCGCACGGTCGGCCCGCGCAGGCGGCAGGCGAACGACAACGCCGCCTGGCAGATCCAGGCCCGGGGCAGCACGGGGCCGGTCGACACCCACTACGAATGCCTGCGCTGGGACGACATCGTGCGCCAGCACTGGCCGCGCAGCACCGCCGCGCTGTGGTGGCAGGTGATCGCGTCCACCCTTTTCTACCTGCGTCACGGTACCTGGTGGCGCATGTTCCGGCTGTCCTGGCCGCCGGCGGTGGCGGTGTTCACGCCCTTCCTGCTGGTATGCGCACTGCTGCTCGGCATTCCGCTGGTGGCGGGCGGCGGCGGCTGGTGGGTGGCAAAGCAGTTGCAGCAGCCGGTCGCAGGTGTTGCGGCCGCGCTGCTGGTGGCGGTCGGCCTGTGGTGGGCGGGGCGGCGCATCGAGGCGCGCTACAGCATGTACTGGCTGATGCGCAGCTATGCCTTCACCGCACGGCAGGCCCGGGGCGAGGTGCCGGTGCTCGAAGAGCGGCTGCAGGCCCTGGCGCAGCAGGTCGTGGCGCGCGTGCGCAGCGGGGTCGACGACGAGGTGCTCCTGGTCGGCCACAGCTCCGGCGCGATCATGGCCGCCAGCATCCTGGCACGGGCGCTGCGGATCGCGCCGGATCTGGCTGGCGGCCGGTGCCGGCTGGCGCTGCTGACGCTGGGCCAGTGGATCCCGCTGCTGGGCCTGCTGCCGATGGCCGGGCCGTTCCGGGACGAACTTCGCCTGCTGGGCGCCACGCGCGGTCTGCAATGGACGGACTTCTCGGCCCCGCCCGATGGCTGCTGCTTCGCGCTGACGCACCCGATCACCGCCTGCGGCGTGCCGCACGATGCGGCAGACGGCGCCAAGGTGAAGCTGCTGAACCCGCGCTTCGCCGAACAGTTCGACGCCACGGCCTACGCGGCCCTGAAGCGCGACAAGTTCCGCCTGCACTTCCAGTACCTGCACGCGGCACCGCAGCCCGGTGACTACGACTACTTCGCGATCACCTCCGGCCCGCTGAGCCTGGCGCAGCGCTACGCCGCCCAGCCCAGCGTGGAAGACTTCCACCGGCTGCGCTGGCGCCGGCGGCCGCCCGCATAAGCAAATGACGAATCTGCCGCTGTGCCGGGCCGGCGGCGGCTGCGCACATGGTATGGTTCAAAACTTTCCAACCTGCCCTGCTTTCCCATGCAAGAACACGAACTCCGCGGCCTGATCGACAGCGTCCGCACCGGCCAGACCACCCGCCGCAGTTTCATCGACCGGATGATCGGGCTGGGCCTGACGGCCCCGCTGGCCTCCCAGATGCTGCTGCACGCCGGCGTGGCCAGCGCCCAGACCACATCGACCTACAAGCCGACCAAGCGCGGCGGCGGCGGCCCGCTGAAGCTGCTGTGGTGGCAGGGTGCGACGCTGCTGAACCCCCACTTCGCGACCGGCCGCAAGGACCAGGAAGCCGCCCGCGTGTTCTACGAGCCGCTGGCCGGCTGGGACGCCAACGGCGAGCTGGTGCCGATCCTCGCGGCGGAGGTGCCCAGCCGCGCGAATGGCGGCATCTCGGCCGACGGCAAGACGATCACCTGGAAGCTCAAGCGCAACGTCACCTGGCACGACGGCAAGCCCTTCACCGCCGACGACGTGGTCTTCAACTGGGAGTTCGCCTCCGACCCGGCCACCGCCGCGGTGACCATCAGCACCTACCGCGACATCAAGGTCGAGAAGGTCGACAGCCATACCGTGCGGGTGATCTTCCCGAAGGCACAGCCCTACTGGGCCGACCCGTTCGTCGCCATTGCCGGCATGATCATCCCGAAGCACCTGTTCGAGGCCTACAAGGGCGCAAAGTCGCGCGAGGCGCCGGCCAACCTGAAGCCGGTTGGCACCGGCCCCTACAAGTTCGTCGACTTCAAGCCGGGCGACATGGTGCGTGGCGAGATCAACACGAACTACCACGAGGCCAACCGCCCGTTCTTCGACTCGATCGAGATCAAGGGCGGCGGTGACGCGGTATCCGCGGCGCGCGCGGTGCTGCAGACCGGCGAATACGACTACGCCTGGAACCTGCAGGTCGAGGACGACATCCTCAAGCGCCTGGAGCAAGGCGGCAAGGGCCGCGTCGGCGTCGTCAACGGTGGCTTCGTCGAGGTGATCCTGGTCAACCCGACGGACCCCTGGACCGAGGTCGACGGCGAGCGTTCCAGCATCAAGACGAAGCACCCGCTGCTGTCCGATGCCGCGGTGCGTGAGGCGCTGAACCTGCTGGTGGACCGCACCGGCGTGCAGGACAATATCTACGGCCGCACCGGCGTGGCCACGCGCAACCTGCTGACCAACCCGGAGAAGTTCCGCTCGAAGAACACGAAGTTCGAGTTCGACGTCAACAAGGCGGCCGACGTGCTGGAAGCCGCCGGCTGGAAGAAGGGCGCCGACGGCATCCGCGCGAAGGACGGCAAACGCCTGAAGCTGGTGTTGCAGACCTCGATCAACGCGCCACGCCAGAAGACGCAGGCCATCATCAAGCAGGCCTGCCAGCGCGCCGGCATCGAGCTGGAGCTCAAGACGATCGCCGCCTCGGTGTTCTTCTCGTCGGACGTAGCGAACCCGGACACCTTCACGAAGTTCTACTGCGACCTGCAGATGTACACCACCGGCATGCAGCTGCCCGACCCGGAGCAGTTCATGGCGCAGTACGTGTCGACGAACATCGCCAACAAGGACAACAAGTGGCAGGGCCGCAACATCAACCGCTGGCGCAACGAGGAGTACGACCGCGCGTTCAAGGCGGCCGAGTCCGAGCTCGATCCGGTCAAGCGCGCTGCGCTGTTCATCCGGATGAATGACCTGATCATCGAGAGCCGGATCACGATCCCGGTCGTGTTCCGCCCCTTCCCGCACGGGCTGTCGAACAAGCTCGTCGCCCCGATGAGCGGCTGGGACAACGACCTGTGGCTGCTGAAGGACTGGTACCGGGAGGCATGACGCCGCACCGGCCCTGCGGTCGGCTGCGTGGGAGCGCCCGATGACGAACTACGTCCTGCGGCGCATCCTGATCGCGATCCCGAGCCTGTTCGGCATCAGCATCGTGCTGTTCACGGTGCTGGCGCTGGCGCCCGGGGATCCGTTCGGCGAGCTGGCGACCAACCCGAACGTGCCGCCCGAGGTGCGGGCGCACCTGCGCGCGCAGTTCGGCATGGACGACCCGATCCTGACGCGCTACTTCCGCTGGTTCTTCGCGATGCTGCAGGGGGACTGGGGCTTCTCCTTCGTCAGCCGGGTGAACGTCGACACGCTGATCCTGCAGCGGCTGCCCACGACGCTGGTCGTCATCGGCCTGTCGCAGTTGGTGGCGCTGCTGATCGCGCTGCCGGTCGGCGTGATCGCGGCCACCCGGCCCTATTCGCTGTTCGACCAGGTGGCCAACACGCTGGCCTTCATCGGCTTCTCGCTGCCGACCTTCTTCACCGGCATCCTGTTCATCCTGCTGTTCAGCATCCACCTGGGCTGGCTGCCCTTCGTCTACCGGGCCGACATCGCCGAGACCGGCTGGCGCTGGTGGTGGGAGCACTTCCGCCAGTCGATCATGCCGATCATGGTGCTGGGGCTGTTCCAGGCCGCCTCCTGGACGCGCTATGTGCGCTCGGCGGTGCTGGACGTGATCCGGCTGGACCATGTCACGACGGCGCGCTCCAAGGGCATGGCTGAGCGTTGGGTCGTCATGAAGCATGTGGTGCGCAATGCGCTGATCCCGGTCGTGACGCTGGTCGCGCTGCAGCTGCCGACGATCTTCGGCGGCGCGATCGTCACCGAGCAGATCTTCCGGGTCCCCGGCATCGGCTCGCTGCTGATCAGTTCCATCCTGGCCAACGACACCCCGGTGATCATGGCCGTGACCTTCGTGTTCTCCTGTCTGGTGATCGGGTTCAACCTGATTGCCGATCTGCTGTATGGCTGGCTCGACCCCCGCATCTCCTTCCACTGAGCGCGCGCTGGCGGCAGCGCCAGCGTCGGGGCTGGCCGGGCCGGTGCGCTCCGCCCGGGGCGAGGCCTGGCGGCGCTTCCGGCGCCACCGGCTCGCGCTGCTGGGCGCGGTGGTGCTGCTGCTGATCATCGTTGCCGTGCTGGCCGGCCCGCTGCTGTGGCGCGTGCCGATCGACGAAATCGACTTCAGCGCCAAGCTGCAGGGCCCGTCCTGGGCGCATCCGCTGGGCACCGACGATCTCGGGCAGGATCTGCTGGCGCGCATGCTGTATGGCGGGCGCATCTCGATCGCGGTCGGTTTCGCGGCGATGGTGATCGCGGTCGTGCTGGGAGTCGTGATCGGCGCGATCGCCGGCATGGCGCGCGGCCCGGTGGACTGGCTGCTGATGTGGCTGACCGACCTGTTCCTGTCGCTGCCGCAGCTGCCCCTGCTGCTGCTGCTGATCTACCTGTTCCGCGACACGCTGAAGGCGCTGGTCGGCACCGAGACCGGCATCTTCATCATGGTGGTGCTGGTGGTGGGCGGCTTCCGCTGGATGCCGGTCGCGCGGCTGGTGCGGGCGCAGTTCCTGTCGCTGCGCGAGAAGGAGTTCGTCGAAGCCGCGCGGGCGCTGGGTGCCAGCCCGCTGCGCCAGGTGCTGGGCCACATCCTGCCGAACTCGCTGGGGCCGGTGATCGTGGCCGGCACGATCGACGTGGCCGCCGCGATCATCGCGGAGTCCACGCTGTCCTTCCTGGGCCTGGGCTTTCCGCCGGACGTGCCGACCTGGGGGCGGCTGCTGTACGACGCGAAGGACCTGCTGGACATCGCGCCGCACTGGGCGCTGTTCCCCGGCGGCGCGATCTTCATCACGGTGCTGTCGATCAACTACCTGGGCGACGGGCTGCGCGATGCGCTGGACCCGCGCCGGGTCATGTAGGGGCGCAGCATGGCCGGGCACCTGCTGGAGATCCGGGGTCTGAAGACCCACTTCAAGACCGACGAGGGCATGGTCCACGCGGTGGACGGCGTCGACCTGGTGCTGGACCGTGGCGAGACCCTGGGGATCGTCGGCGAGTCGGGCTGCGGCAAGAGCGTGACCGCGATGACGATCATGAAGCTGCTGGCGATGCCGCCGGCCCGCATCGTCGCCGGGCAGATCCTCTGGCAGGGCCGGGATCTGGTGCCGCTGTCGGCGGACGAGATGCGCAGCATCCGCGCGCGGCAGATCGCGATGGTGTTCCAGGAGCCGATGACCTCGCTGAACCCGGTGTACACCGTCGGCGACCAGATCGCGGAGGTGATCCGCGTCCATGAGCCGCTGAGCCGGCGTGCCGCCCGCGAGCGAGCCGTCGAGATGCTGCAGCTGGTGCAGATCCCGAACCCGCAGCGGCGCGTCCAGGACTACCCGCACCAGTTCTCCGGAGGCATGCGCCAGCGGGTCATGATCGCGATGGCGCTGGCCTGCAACCCGCAGCTGCTGATTGCCGACGAGCCGACGACGGCGCTGGACGTGACGATCCAGGCCCAGATCCTGGAGCTGCTGGGCGAGCTGCAGGCGCGCCTGGGCATGGCGATCCTGCTGATCACCCATGCGATGGGCGTCGTCGCGGAGTCGACGCGGCGCGTCGTCGTGATGTATGCCGGCCAGGTGGTCGAGGAGGCGCCGGTCGGCACACTGTTCGCATCACCGCGGCACCCGTACACGCAGGGCCTGATCCGCTCGATCCCGCGGATCGACCGGGCGGCCACGCACAAGACCCGGCTGGAGGCGATCGGCGGCACGGTGCCGCGGCTCGTCAACCCGGCACCCGGCTGCCGCTTCGCGCCGCGCTGCCGCCATGCCCAGCCGCAGTGTCTGGCGGCCACGCCGCCGCTGCGCGATCTGGGCGACGGGCACCGCGTGGCCTGCATCCTGTGAGCCCGCCGATGGACACCCCCCCGCTGCTGCGCGTACGCGACCTCGCCAAGCGCTTCCCGATCCGCGCCGGCCTGCTGTCGCGCGTGCGCGAGCAGGTGCATGCGGTCGACGGCGTCAGCCTGGATATCGCGCCCGGCGAGACGCTGGGCCTGGTCGGCGAATCCGGCTGCGGCAAGTCCACCACCGGGCGCTGCATCCTGCGCCTGATCGAGCCCAGCGCGGGCGAGATCTGGTTCAATGGGCGCAATGTCACGCAGCTGGA
>JAEUOX010000104.1 GCA_016790475.1 Rhodoferax sp.
CGGGATGCCGGCCTGCCGCTGGCCTGCCAGGCGCTGATCTATCCGGCGCTGGACTTGACGGCCGACAGCGCCTCCTACCGGCGCGTGGTGGCGGATGCGCCGCTGACAGCCGCGACAATGCACTACTTCATCCGCCACTACACGCCGGATCCGGCGCAGCGCCTGGACTGGCGCGCCTCGCCGCTGCGGGCGCCCGCGCTCGCGGGCCTGCCGCCGACGCTGGTCTTCACGGTGGCGCACGACCCGCTGTGCGACGAAGGCCGCGCCTATGCGCAGCGGCTCGATGCGGCCGGCGTGCGGGTGCATGCGGTGCATTGCAATGACCAGACCCATGGCCTGCTGGGCCAGGGCCGCTTCGTGCCGGCAGCGGACAGCGTCGGCGATTCCCTGTTCCGCTGGATCGGCGATGCCCTGCACCGGGTCGCCGCGCGGGCGCCTGCCTTTTCAACCCCCGCTGCCGACGGTCGGCAGCAGCAACCCCAGGAGACATCATGAACGTGCCATTCAAGACCCGGGCGACCCTTGCGGTTGCCAGCAGCCTCTTCGCCTTCGGCGCAGTGGCCCAGGAAGCGCCGCAGGACGGCGTCTACAAGGACCGCATCGACTGGGGCGTGCAGATGGACATGAGCGGCCCCACGGCCGAATCCCAGAGCACCTGGGTCAAGGGCTTCCAGGACTACATGCGCAAGGTCAACGAGGCCGGCGGCGTGAATGGCCGCAAGATCAACGTGCTGGCCGAAGACAACAAGTTCAACGCCGCGCAGGACAAGATCATCTATGAGAAGTTCGTGAGCCAGACGCCGGTACTGGGCATCTCCGGCATGGGCAGCTCGGGCGGCCAGGTGGCACTGGCGCCGACGATCCGCGCCGGCAAGGTGCCGGTGCTGGGCACCTACACGCCGACCAAGGCGCTGCTCGAGCCCGCGTCGCCGCTGACCTACCACGGCATGTGCGCCTACAAGCCGATGGCGCAGGCCGGGGTCGGCTATTTCACCGACACGCTGAAGCTCAAGGCGCCGAAGGTCGTCACGGTGGCGATCGAGAGCGCCGGCGGCAAGGAGTACCACGACTACGTCGCCGAGGCGGTCACCAAGCTCGGTGGCACGGCCCACCATGTCACGATGAAGGTCACCGCGGTCGACGTGACGCCCCAGGCGCTGGAGATCATGAACCTCAAGCCCGATTTCATCGCGATCTATGGCGTCAACAACACCTCGATCCTGACGATGAAGGCGCTGGCGCAGTACGGCGTGAAGATCCCGGCCTTCGCGATCACCTACCTGGCGCAGCCGCAGATCTATGCGGCCATGGGCCCGGCGGCCGGGGCCAACTACCATGTGTCGACCTGTCTGTCGCCCGGTGGCTCGGACGACAGCCCGGGCAACAAGGAGCTCAGCGCCTTCGCCGACAAGGTGGGTCGCGGCACGCTCAAGGAAGACATCAACTACGCCGCCGGCTGGATCGTCGCGGACCTGGTGCGTGACCGTATCCAGGCACTCGGTGCGAATGTGACGCGCGCCCGCCTGGTCGAGAACCTGGGCAAGGGTTTTGTCGCGGAAAACGGCGGCCTGACGGCTCCGATCACCTATACGCCGACCGACCACGGCGGACCGACGGTGCACAAGATCATTTCCTTCGACTACGCGACCAACAAGGTCAAGAGCCACGGCAGCTTCAAGGACTTCGAAAAGTACCTGAAGTAAACCGGCCAACCAAAGCACCCGGGGTCCATCATGCTTGCACAGGTACTCTTCGGCGGCCTCGCAGTGGGCAGCATCTACGGGCTGGTGGCCCTGGGCTTTGCCGTCGTCTTCAAGGCGACGGACGTGTTCAACTTCGCCCAGGG